>CAXHAT010000082.1:0-33133 GCA_964014485.1 uncultured Deferribacteres bacterium | reverse complement strand
TTAAAAAACAATAACTTCAAACGGCTTTGCAATTAGGTTGACGTGAATGCGCCTGAGCGGGAATGACTTTGACGAGAGTTTCTACGGCGTCGCTGCTGTCGCGTAACATCAGTTAATAATTGCGAATTTGTCCACTTTTTCTCCAATCCCCGGCGCATCGACATGGTAGACGTACAAGCCAAACGCCACTTCCAAGCCGTCCTTTGAGCGCAAATCCCACCGAATCGCGCCCTTGTCCAAACCGTCGTGTTCCAGCGTTTGTACCAAATCGCCGTTGACGGTGTAGATGCGCACGGTGCATTGAGACGGCAAATTAATAAACCGCACAAAACGCTCGCCGCGCCCGGAGAGAAACGGCTGCTGTTCCAAAATCGACGAAACAATGTAAGGGTTCGGCACAACGCGAACATCGGCCAAAACGCCTTCGCCGGGGCTGCTCAAGACTTGCTTCGCCGTCGTGCTGAACGTGAAGACGTCGCCCTCTTCGAAAGGAATCATATTGCGAACAATGAACTTGTCTCCAGCTTTCGGCACGATGATTTGTTCGTCCGGGAATTCGTTGCCGTCAAGATCGAGCGGGCGGTTAAATTTAATGCTCCACGAGCTGGTAAAACGGCGCGCGGTTGGCGTGGGCTTGAAAACGATGTAAATAATTTCGTCAGCGTCGATCTCGCCGTCATCGCTGGAACGCGCTTCGAAAAAGACGAAATCGATCGGTTCATTTGAGCCGAGCTGGTAGACTTTGAAATTGACCGGCTTGGAAATTCGTCCGGTCGTCGAAGTAAATGCGCTGTCCTCAATCGCGCCTACTTCGCCGACTTCGACGACAAAAGAAATCGGCTCTACCGGCGACGATTCAAACAACGGCTCGACTAAGGTCAGGATGTTCGTCTCAACTTCACCTTCCCAGCCGGAGTTGTCGCGCGCAAAAGCTTTGGTTGGAAACTGGTTTTTGAAATTGAGCACAAAACCTTTGTCCAGCGCTTCAAATGCCCAATTTCGAATCGGCTTGCCGTCCGCATAATTCAACAAAATACGCTCATTCTCGGCGGCAAATTCACCGCTCGTCTCATTGAAAACCGAGAAGGTGATCGTTTCATATTCCACCGCTGAACCCGATTGCTCTGTTTCGAAAGTGACCGTAAAATCGCCGGTTTCCAGAAAATCAGTCACGACAAGCTCCGCTTCCACGGAACCCGTTGCCAATCCTTCGGCATGTTCAACTTGCTGCAAAACGCCGTCGATCACGTTCGATGGCAGCGGATTTGGCGTAGCAATGGCCGTGTTACGGTCTCGCCGAGTGATGATCCCCTCGTTCACAATAATCGCCGCCGGTGATTCAGACGGCGTGATCGGGAAAAGAAACTCAAAGTCTGAAAGATTACGCTGGAAAAAATCTTCGTCATACCCGGTATCATAGGATGTCACGGCATAAAAATATGTCCGCCCGTTGATCACGTCGTCGTCAATGAAATAATGCTGCAAACCGGTGTCGTCGCCCATGTAATAATGGATGCCGGTCGGTTGGTCGATCTCTTCGCCAAATTGCAATGGATGGGGCCCCGTCAGGCCGTTGGCAATGTCAAATTGCGCGATGGGTTTGCGGAAAACTGCGTTCCCGCGTGCATCGGTAATGTCTTCCGCATCGAGAAATTGCGGATCGGTTGAGCGATAAATGCGGTAGCCTTCGAAGTCGCTGCCGTAGACCGGGTCACGGCTGAATTCCGCGATATTGTCCCAAGTGAGAATGACTTTTCCGTCACTTGGCGTTGCGGTGAGCGTCGGCTGCTTGGGCGGTTTGGCGAAACGGTAGTCCGAGTCGAAAATGCGCTGTGCCACGCCCGCCGTTTGGAAAAGGCCTAGCTCGTCAGGCGCGAACAAAACCGCCGTTGAGAATCGTTCCGTGTTTTTCGAAGGAAGATTGAACGGGCCTGAGCCAAAAATCCAATACTGATTGATCGCCTGCGTCACGTTGAGCTTAAAATTGCCCGCTTCGATACGCTGCCAGAGCGCTTCTTCATCAGAAACGAGCACGGTCGCGAAGGGCGGGGCGTCGAAACTGGTCAGGCCAACCTGATCGCTCTCGTCGTTGTCGAGCTTGCCGAAATCGGGTTCCCCTTGATCAGGAACGCCGTTGTTTTCAGTGCCGTCAGAATCCGGGCCGGGATAGCCTTCGTCCAGCGGCCCGATGCCGTCGGAACCAACGTCGCCGACGACGGAATTCCAATCGCCGTCTTCGTCGCCTTCAAAATGTTCTTTGGGATCGCCGTAAATTCCAACTGGGCCGAAAACGAGATTCCCGGCGGGATTATCGCGCCGTTCATCGAGCAGGCCGTCCATGTCATTATCCCGCCCGTCGTCTGAAATCCCCGGCGATTCGAGAAATTTCCAGCCCATGTAGCCCGGCGGAATTTCACGATTGCGCGACCAAACGCCGCGGTTATCATGATCCCAACCGTAAACCAAATCAAGATCGTCGCGAAAGGCGGAATCGTCGTCCACGGTGCCGCGCCCGCCGAGACCGACATCGCCGTAAACGCCAAAATAGATCGGGGACTCAGTTGCGTCATAATCGTGGTCGCCGATGTTTGTGACTTCGTAGTAAATAAACAGAATGTCTTTGGCCAGCGGGTGCGTCCACTGAAAAAGTCGGGTGCCGACCTGCATTCCCAGGCCCTGCCGTTCGAAATCGCCGTCGATGGGGAAGAACTGGAATTCTTTGTTGAAGGTATCGTCCATCATGTAAAAGGCTTCCTGATCGGCGTTGAATTGGTGCAGGCCAAAAAAGCCGTTCCAGAGGCCGTTCCAGGTGGCGTCCTTGCCCGGCCATGTGTCCGGCCACGAGCGCGAATTGAGGCTGTTCGCGAATTCGTCCTGCCCTTGGGCGAGATTGACGTAGCCCGGCAAAGGATGAAATTTCCAGCCAATGTTGGTGATCGGATCAAGCTCCCCGGATGTGCCGCCGCCGTCGCGGAAGCCGTCTGAAATGATGACGATGCGCGTGCCGTTGGTATCGACGACGGAAGCGCCGATGATGCCGGTCAATTCGTGGATATGATCGTGTCCCGTGCCGCGCGGCCAAACGCCCGAAATCGGAATGTCGCCCTGCCCGATGTTGCCCCAATTGCCGACGAACGACTCGACTTGGTTAGCGCTCAAAATCAAAGACCGCCGCGCATTTGGATCGCTGCGATTCGGATCGATGTAAATGCCGTTCCCGTTATCTTGGGCGAGTAGGTGATTGACAAAATTGATGGCGAAAAAGATGATGAGGAGTACTTTTTTCATTGTCGAATTATTCAAAGTCTGAAATTCTTGGTTTCTTATAGCTTAAGTCGTTTTCTGAAAAGCGTCTCGATGTCGCGCCTTCCGTCAAAAATGCAATGAATGTAAACGTGTTCGCCCTTGATTTGATAAACAACTCGATAGACGCCGACTAGGAGTTGTAAATAGTCGTTTACTTCGCGTTTTTGCAACTCGCGGGGTACATGCCCGAGATGAGGAAAACGTTCCAAATGCAAACAAGCATCTTTAAGTTTTTCGATAACGTTGTCTGCTCGATCAAGCCCGGCGTTTACGACATACCATTCCCATATTTCAAATAGGTCATCTTGCGCGGCGTCAGAAATTATGACGCTTGACATAAGTCTGCTTTCGCCGCTCGCATTCTTTCATCGAGTCTTTTGAAGGCTTGGTCTAAAGGGAGTGCATCGCCGTTTTTGATTTGCTCTTCACTATGTCGGATTAACCCTATCAGAGCCGCTGTTTGTCGCAGGGAGTGGTATTCCTCTAAAATTTGCAGCGACAAGGTCTTTAGCTCTTCACGAGACAAATCAGAATCCAATATCGCACTTCGGGTCTTGGAAACATCGTCAAGATTCAAAGTGATGTTGTCGACTTTCTGAGTTTCCATGTTTTGCCTTTTTGATCTATGATTTTGAGTCAGTGTGACTTATTACAAAAATATACTCAAACAAAGTCTGCTTCAAGCTCATTCTGAACTGTACAACCTTCAGGTTTTGAGCTCAGTATAAAAGCGCTTTTGTTTGAACCGAAAATGACGTTTGAGTCTTATCACTTTCAAAAACTCACCTTCATCCCTACGCGCACCTCGCGCGGCGTGGGCTGAATCGCTGGATTGAGCAGGAATTCGTACAATGAATTGACCTGAGCATAACCATTGATCTGGTGCGACTCCGTCAGGCGCGGATCGACTTGCGGCAGTTGGTTGATTCGAATGCGGTCCAGAACGTTTTCCACTTTCGTAAATAACTCAAAGCCGTAGCGGCCAAAATTGAAGCGTTTGTAGGCGCGCAGATCGATGAAGAAATCGCCGTTGTCCCGTCCGGCGTTGCGCAGTTCTACGAATCCAGTTGGTGTGAACGGAAAACCCGAATTGTAGCGCACGATCGTACTCGCGCCCCAGTTTTTGCGCGCCAGATTCACAAATGCGTTGGCGGTGTGGCGCAAATCCCAGTCTAGCGAATTCAAAACGATGGTCGCTTCGTTGCGCCCGCGCGCGTCGAAGAAGGCCTGTTTCGGATCGCTGGCAATGCCTTTTGCGACTTGGTAGGTGTAGTTAATGTCCGCCGTCACGCCGTAATCCGGAACGCGAATTTTGGTCGAAAGCGTCAAGCCGCGAACGTTGCCGTGCGCCTCGTTTTCATAGCGTCCGTAAAGAATGTCAGTCCGGTAAGTCTGGAAAATTGACGAGCCGAGCAAGTTGCGCACATTGCGGTAAAACCCGGTGACGTCTACCGCCAAAAAGCTCGACAATTGCTGCTGTAAGCCAATCTCGTACATGTCCGTACGCTGGGCGTCAAGGTCGGCGTTGCCAATGAACGATTGCGCCACGCCGGAAATAACCTCGAATTCCGGATTTTCGTACAAACGCGAGAACTCAGGAATTTGAAAAAACAGACCGTACGCCGCGTGGATCACGCCCTGATCCGTGATCGGAAACGCCAGCCCGAAGCGCGGCGAAAATTGCGTTTTGGCTTTGACTTCAGTAAAAGCTTCCGACGGATCTTTCGGAAAAAGCTTGTTCGCCGGATCGCGTAAATCGATTGGAATTTGGCCGTTCGGATTAAAATGGTCAAAACGAAAACCGGCGTTGACGATCAGATCGTCGATCTCGATCTTGTCTTGCGCGTAAGCCGAAAATTCCACCGGGTTGGTGTTGTAGGCGTTATGATCAATCGAAGTGATCGGCGGAATGCGCGGATTGTAGTCGCCGTAAACCAGCGGGTCAACGTCGATGTTGTAGGATTGCAAATCGAGCGTGTGCGTGCGATATTCCGCGCCAATTTTGATCAAGTTCGTGCTGTTGATTTGCATGTTAAAATCAGCGCGCACCGCAAACGTCTCGCTGCGTTGAAAAAACTGCTGCGGATCAACGCCGCCGGTGGAAAACACAAACTGCGGCTGGCGGTTGGTGCCGAAAATCGCCTGGTAGCGCGGATCGAGCGGGTCTTCATAAACGTAGCTGTCCAGATCGTTGACGTAGTACGCGGCCTTCAAAGTATAAAAAGCACGCGAACTGACCGTGTGCGTCAAGCTGAAAAGGTGGTTGAACGCCGTGGTAAAATTCGTGCGCCGCGAATCGGGGTTGTATTTGTAAAAATTCGAGTAGCCCTTGCCCTCGCTCTTGTTGGCGATCAGGTTGTAAGCAAGCTTGATCACTGAAGTTGGATTGAACGTCAACTTGAATTGACCGGAAAGGCTTTTGGAGGTATTCATCGGCACAAATGCGCCGTCGCCGGATTGCTCGATGTGCCATTCGGCTGGATTGGGCGAGGTGAAATTGGCCGAATCTTGCGGCAAGTAAACGCGCCGTCCATAAAGCCAGTTTTCTTGATTGGTGTAACGCCCGGATGCAAAAAACTTCAATCTTTTAGTCAAAAAAGGGCCGCTCAAATTGCCCTCGAAATATTGCTGCGAAGTTGGATTTATATCGTCGATGTTCTGGAAAATATCGTCGTTGTCCGTCGCAAAATCTCCGACGTAAGCCGTCAAATCGCCGTGCAAAGCTTCGGAGCCTTCACGCGTCACGATGTTGACAATCCCGCTTTGCGCCTGACCATATTCCGCGTTGAAAGTGCCGCTGATCACTTCCAATTCTTGAATTGCGTTGTTTTCCACGGGAACCGCCAGCGCATTGCTGAACGGGCTCGAAATTGCGATGCCGTCAACGTAATATTTTACCTCGCTCGCCCGACCGCCGCGAATGTGCAGACCGCCGCCAATGTCTTTGGTAATCCCGGCTTGCAGCGCAATCACTTCATCAAATCTTTCTACCGGCAGCGATTTGATGTCTTCGCCGGAAACCTTCGCCGAAGCTGAAGTTAAGTCCTTGACCACAAGCGGTCGCTCAGCCGTAACCACCACTTCTTCGGCTGTAATCGCTTCAGGACTGAGAGAAAAATCCAGCGTCGTTGTGCGATCCACCTGGACGCGCACCGGTTTTTGTACAGTCGTCTGGTAGCCAATAAAAGAGCACTCGACGACATAAGTCCCCGGACGGATGTTGAGAATGAAGTACTTGCCGTTGACGTTACTCGCCCCGCCGCGCACGTTTTCTATACGAATTTCCCGCCCGTCTACGATTTGCGCCCGAATGATGATATTGGCGCCCGGCAGCCCCTCGCCGTTTGAAGCGTCTTTCACCAAACCGGCTATTTTTCCCGTTGTCCCTGCGAAAATGGAAGGCGCGTTCCAAATCAGTAGTGCGGCTAGAGCAATTCTTTTGGTTATTCGAAAGGATCGATGCATATTTCGTAATCAGCTAAAAATTGCGGTGGATTTCTTTGAACGATTTGCGGCGAGGGAAAGGTAGGTTGAGCCCGCTTTTTAGTCAAGTGATTTAACTTTATTGAACGCAGAGACGCGATGCATCGCGTCTCTGCGAGCGGCAGAAGATTTTTCATTAATTGAGGACGCTGAAATGATTTCAAATCGCGGCGAGGAAATGTACCAATTTATCAAAACGCTCTATCCCATTTGCCGCAGCATCACCGGCGACGGTTTTCGGCAAACTCTGGGTTTTATCGCAAAAGAAATTCCGCTAAAACGTTTCGAAATCCCTAGCGGCGAGGGCGTTTTCGATTGGACTGTGCCGAAGGAGTGGAATATCCGCGACGGCTGGATCAAAAACAGCGCGGGCGAGAAAGTCGTCGATTTTAAGAAGCACAATTTGCACGTGCTCAATTACAGCGCGCCGATTCATCGCAAAATGACGCTCGATGAACTCAAACCGCATCTTTTCACGCTGCCGGAAAACCCCGACTGGATTCCTTACCGCACGTCGTACTACAATGAAAATTGGGGTTTTTGTATGAGTGAGAATCAGTTGCGGGAGATGCCCCCGGGCGAGTATGAAGTTTTTATCGATTCAACACTGGAAAACGGGAGTCTGACGTACGCCGAATGTTTTTTGCAGGGCGAGTCAGACGAAGAAATGCTTATTTCTTGCCATGCTTGCCACCCGTCGCTTTGCAACGACAATCTTTCCGGGATCGCGGTCGCGACATGGTTGGGGAAGCATTTAAAAAATAGAGCGCGCAGGCTGTCGTACCGCATCATCTTCATTCCCGGCACCATCGGCGCGATTACCTGGCTGGCCAAAAACGAAGCGCACGTCAAAAAAATCAAGCACGGCTTGGTTGTCACGGGCGTCGGTGACGGCGGTCATGTGACTTACAAACGCAGCCGTCGCGGAAACGCAGAGATTGACAAAGCTTTTGAATACGTTTTAAAGAATTCCGGCGATAAATTCGACATGATCGATTTCTCGCCCTACGGCTATGATGAGCGGCAGTACTGCTCGCCGGGCTTTAATCTGCCGATGGGCTGCCTGATGCGCACGCCGTTCGGGCAATATCCCGAGTATCACACTTCCGCCGATAATCTGGATTTTGTCAAACCCGTTTCGCTGGAAGATTCTTTGAAAAAATGCGTGGAGGTCGTCGAGATTCTGGAAAGTAACGCGACCTTTAAAAATACGAATCCAAAGTGTGAGCCGCAGCTTGGGAAACGCGGCATTTATGAAGCGATGGGCGCCCCTGGCACGCGGCAAGAATTGCAGCTCGCCATGCTCTGGACGCTCAACCTTTCCGACAGCGAACACTCGCTTCTGGACGTCGCCAAGCGCTCAAAAATTTCGTTTCAAACCGTGGTTGCGGCGGCGAAGCTGCTCCATGAGCACCAACTGCTGACAAAAGTTTGACTTTTCCTGGATCGCAGACGGCGGCGGCTCCCATTAGTTTTTCAAGATGTCCTTGTAAAGCTCCAGCGCCTTGCTCTTGTCCGTTTGGCCGAGCCAGAAAATTGCTTTCTTGCGGACGTGCGGGTTTTTGTGATTTCTGGCAATGTCGAGCAGGATTTTGGTCGCTTCATCGCGATCCCGATTTTGGCTAATGGCGAATACGGCTTTTTCCTGAATTTTCGTCTCATCGTCATCTACGACAATGCCGCGCAGCACTTCCAGGCTCTTCTTGCCGGCAATTTGCCCCAACCAAAAAATCGCCTTTTCCCGCGCGTGACGGTCACTATCGTTCTCGGCAATGTCAATCAGGATTTTCGGCGAGCGTTCGCTCTTGTGTTGGCTGATTGAGAAAATGATTTTTTCCTTCAAACGACTGTCGGCGTTTTCATCGTAGATTTCTTGCAAAACGTCGAGCGCTGATTCTTCATTGGTTTGCCCAAGCCAAAACACCGCTTTTTCTCTCACGTGAAACGGTTCTTTTGAGCGGGCGATTTCCGCCAATTTGGGTGTTGAACGCTCACTTTTGTGTTGGCTGAGCGCGAAAACGATCTCGCCCTTGAGTTTTATGGACTCTTCTTTTTCGTATAGATCGAGCAAGGCGTCAAAGCTTTCTTCTACAGGAATTTGCGAAAGCCAAAACGTCGCGGTTTTGCGAACGTCATAATCTTCGTCCGAAGCGGCTGTGCGTTTTAGAAACGGAATCGTCTCAGGCGTGTCGTGCAGGCTGGTCAGGAATACCGCTGGTTTGCGGACGCGATCCGGCGCGGCGGCGTTTTCGACGATATTTTTGAGAAAAGAAAAGCTGCCGTTCGCGGGAAGCTTCGCAGCCCAGTAAGTTTTGATCCCGCGCAGCCTTTTCACATGGTCAAAATGCAGGAATTGCACGCGCTGCGGTTGAGAAGAGCCTTTGTCAAGGAGAAAATAGATCGCGTAATCCTCGGGGGAAAACATCACGACTTGACGACGGCGTTTCTTAAGTTCTTCTTTCGCTTCATCGTCCCCCATTTCTGCAAGCGCGCGATAAGCCGTGGTTTTCAGGTCATCGTTGTCCTCATCCCAAAACCAGTTTTCATCGCCGTGATACCAACTAACGCCGCCGTTGTCGTGAATATAGACGCGGCCTTTTCTCACGAGATCATCCCGCAAATCCGTTCGATAACCGACCCAAAAACGTTCGTTGTTTTCGGCGCGCGAATTTGCTTCTCGAATCGCTGATTCAACGCTGTTTTGTCCTGAAAGCCGGACGAAATTTTCCGGAAGCTCGGCTTGGCGCGCTTGGGAAAACGTCGCGCACGCAAGTGACGCGAGCAAAATTATGAGTACAGTCTTGGTTTTCATTTTGTCATCCTTTCCATCTTGTGCAATGAAAGTTTTATTTGTCGAGAGTCGCCAAGTGCTTCTGAGTAACTCTTTCTCCTGAGTGGGATTGTTCAAAAATATGGTCTCTGAATACAAGGCATACAGCATATCGTAGGGGTTCAAAATTTTGACCCCCTACATTTGGTGTAACCCATTATAAATATTATGTTTTAAGCCCCCACAGAAAGCTCCCAATCAAACGTTGAAGCGTTTGACTCCCACTCTTCGAGCAAGACCGCAAACGCGGTTGGTAAGCTGACCGGTTACCCTTCACGTCGCGTGGGCTATTGATTAATAATGTCTTGCAGCGCCTGACGCGCGCGGTCGTCGTTGCGTTGTCCGAGCCAGAAAATCGCTTGTTTGCGGACTTCGGCGGATTTGCCGCTCTTTGCGATTCGGATGAGAAAATCGAGCGATTCTTCGGAGTGCATTTGTGAAGCCGCAAAAATGACCTTCTTTTTCGCCGAATAGTTTTTGGTGGCGTTGTAAATGTCCGTGAGCTGCTTCAGCGCTCCGGAGCCGCCGTGTTGACCCAACCAAAAAATCGCTTCTTCCTGGCTCTTCGGTTCAGCGTCGTTGCGAGCGATTTTCTCCAGTTTTGCGCGCGCTTCCGGACTGCGAATCTGCGACAGTGCGAAAACGACTTTTTTGCGCGTCGCGGGATCGTCGCTCTTCTCAAAAATTTCGTTCAGCGGCTCAACGGCTTTAGCGCCGCCGCGCTGACCCAGCCAAAAGATCGCTTCTTGCTGCGTCTTGGAATCCGGGTCGTTCAGCGCCATGTCCTTGAGGATGTTGAACGTTTCTTGTCCTCCAATCTGGCTCATTGAAAAAACGATTTTCTTTTTCACATTTGCGTTTTTGGTCGTGCGCAAAATTTCCTGCAGCGGTCTGATCGCGCGGCTTCCGGCGCTTTGTCCCAACCAGAAAACGGCTGCTTCTTGCGACGCGGCGTCACTTTCGTCTTTCGCGAAATCGACAAGAATTCGAAATGCTCGCTCGTCGCCCATTTGCCCGATGGAAAAAATCACTTTCTTACGCGCCGAACGATTTTTTGTCGTTTTGTAGATGTCCAGCAATTCATCCATTGCTGCGTCGTGATCACCTTTCTGCCCCAGCCAAAAAATCGCATCTTCCTGACTTCTCGGTTCAGCGTCGTCACGGGCAATTTTCGCCAGTTTGTTCCGCGCCTCGGTTCCGCCAATTTGCGACAACGAGAAAATAACTTTTTTGCGAACTTGACGACTTTCCGAAGCTTCGAAGATATTCCCCAGCGTTTCCACAACGCCTTCCCCGCCGTGCTGTCCCAGCCAGAAAACCGCTTCTTGTTGCGTGTCAGGATCGCTTGCGTCTCGCGCCGTGCGCTCAAGAACGTCCGTCGCTTTTGGCGTACCGATCTGGCTGATTGAAAAAACGGCCTTTTTCTTTGCTTTTCTTGAACTGCCGCTTGAAGTTAGAATCTTCTCCAGAATCGGCAGAGCCTCGTCGCTGTTCATGTGGCCGAGCGCGGTGATGGCTTCAAGCTTGAGATCAAAGTTTTCGTTTTCCGAGCTCGTTTCGCGGACGTAAGCCTTGTATCGTTCTTGGCCCGTTTCGCGATAGAGCTCAGTTGCAAGGCGCACTAAATTTTCCTGCGCTCGGCGAGAGTATTGGCTGCTGGAAAACTTTTCAGCAAAAGCCTGGTAAGCCGCAAACGCCTGCTGATTGTTCTCGCCGCTTTTTTCAAGGCAGTAGGCGCGATAGTAGGCTGCGTCGTCCAGGTATTTGCTCTCGTTGTAGCGAGAAAGAATGCTCGCGAAGGCGCGCTCCGCTTCGAGAAACTTGTCGTCGTACATCAAATTTTTTGCTTTTCGAAAATCTTCATAAGCCGGGTCGGACTCGTTTTCTTCCAGGAAGGAGAAATTCGCGAAGGAATTGAAACGAGCGGTCTCGCTTTGCGCAGCCAAGGGGATGAGCAGGCAAAGCATTAAGCTGAAAGTTGTTTTTTGGAATCGGGCTTTCATGTTCGAGTCTCCAGAATTTTATAATAATTGATCTTTTTCACTTTTGACGGGCACGATTAACTCTTCCTGCAATCGGTTGAGGTTGATTTGCAGAATAAGGTCGGTGCTTTCAATGCCGTCGCGGATGAGCTCAATGCTTTCAAAATCTTCCTGATCTTGCAGCTCCGCGATTTCGCTTAAAATCATGTCTAATTGCGTCATCAATCGGCGCAGCCGTTCATTTTTGCGTTGCGGTAGATGCTCCTGCAAGTAGGCGGATTCTTGCAAAAGCTGCGCGGAGATGCGCTTTTCCAAATCGATTTCGACCGGCTCATCCGTTTCGAATTCCGTATGCGCGACGCTTGTCAAGACGAGTTTTGATTTTTCCAAATATTGTTGTGCGCGTTGGTTCAGCAGTTCAAAATCGGCGCTGTTTTCAGCAAATTGCGTTTCAGAATCGGACGACGGGAAGAATGTCCGGCCAATGAAAACGCCCAGAAGAAGCAGAGCAAAAGCTGCTGCGCCTTTAACTGCAAAACCGGGGCTGGTGAGAGCGCCTTTCACGCTTTCTATAATTTCAAAAAACCGTTTTTTAAAAACGCCGTTTCTGGGCGCGTCCAACTCGGCGGCAATGCTCGTCCAAAGATGTTCCGGCGGCTGTCGGCGTTCCAAGTCTCCGGCGTTCTGAACGACGATTTGCATTTCATGCAGCAGCGCCGCACATGTTTCGCATGAGCGCAAATGCTCGTCAATCGCCTGGGTTTTGTCGGGAGAAAGCGACTGATCCGCGTAGTCGGAAAGCTGGTTTTGGCAAGTTTTACAGTTCATGGTTTTACCAAATTGAGAAAAATTTATCATCCGTTGTCTTGATGAAGCAGCAAAGTATTGGAATAATGGAGTTGTGGATTGTTGGTATTTGAAGTTCCATTAATCCGGCATTCCATCGTTTTCTGGCTCGTTCCCAATCTCCGGATTGGGAACCTACTTGCTCTCGAAACTCCAGTTTCGAGTATATTCTTTGGTTCGAAACCGGAGTTTCTTGCCCAATCTCATTCCCAATTCGGAGATTGGGAATGAGATATTTGTGCGTCCCGTAATAAAGTTTTAACTCAAAGACTTATGCATGGCCAACACCGGCGACAATATTTCACGAAGCGAACGCCGCGCTTTGTGCAATTGCGATTTTGAAGTACCGACTGCAACGCCCAGCATATCGCCGATTTCCTTATGGTTGAATCCCTCGACGTCATGCAGGACAAAAACCGTCCGGTAGCGATCCGGCAGTTTCTGAATCGCCTTTTCGAGATGCGGTTTTAACGCCGCGCTCCCTGAATTCTCGAAAGACTTTGCAGGGATTCGGCGCGTTACTTCCGGGGCGTCGCGGGAAACGAGCTTTCGCCAGCGATTCGCCTTTTTCAGATGATTCAGACACAAGTTTGTCGTGATGCGGTAAAGCCAGGACGAGAGCGCCGCCTCGCCGCGAAAATCACCCATCTTTTGGAATGCCTTGATGAACGTTTGCTGGGTTAAATCTTCCGCGGCCTGAGAGTCGTTTGCCATGCGAAACGCAATGTTGAACACTTTCTCATTGTACTTCTGATAAAATTGAAACTGCGCCTGCCGTTCCCCCCTTTGGCAGGCGGCGATCAATTCCGCCTCAATATTTTTCGCCTCGAGTGTTTTATCAGCGACTGCGTTTTGCAATGATTTTGTCCTGTCTTGAGCGCTCAATGAATATTGGCTTTGCTGTGCCGAATGATCTGAAATTCATCCGTAGGACAGCGTCGTTTTTCAAAGGGTTGCCTTGCTAAGCGGAGTTCTTTTGAGATGTGCGGCCGGGGCGGGAGGGAAGCGCCGCAAAATTGAAGAATGCTTCTGATTAACTGATGTTAGGCGCTTACCAATAATGCATGCTGTAGATTGGTTTCCGGCCGAATCGAAAATTGCAATTGGAAACAAAGCTGTCTGACCCCAAAACGTTTTTCAAGGTCATTCCTGCGGAGGCAGGAATCCAGTGGCCGTGCACCATTTTCTGGATTCCTGCCTACGCAGGAATGACGCGTAGAGCAAAGATTTTAATCAAATGCCATATTATTGGTCAGCTGCGTTATCAGTGATTAACTCTTTGCGGTGTGCGACGATTCATGATTGCAGCGCCGCCTTCTAAATTAAACGGCGAAGCGTTTGGTTCCAGAGTTTTCGGTTAGATTTTGAATCTGCCGAATAACCGGCAGGCATTACTTGGCAAAAACGGCCACTTGCCAAATAAAGAGATTCTTGTGGAATTTTCGCTGAAAACCAAGCTCGCGCAAAATTGCTTCAACGTCCTCGGTTTTATGGATAAATCCGCGAAAAGGTTTGCGCAGCAGTTTCAGGAAAAAATTTCCCAGTTTCGCCGCGATCCGCGTACTTTTGCGATCTCTTGGATAAACCACGCCATACAATTTTTCGGCCCGCTCCGCCGAAGAGCGCACCAATGCCGGCATGTCATCGAAACAACAAATGACGCGATCTAGGGTGACAACATCGTGTGTTTTGATTTCCGGCGCGATCTCCACGAAGTTTCCAAATCGATAATCAACCCGATCTTCCGTGCCTTGGCGTTCGGCCTCTTGTTTGGAGACGGTAAGGTACGCAGACGATGCATCGGCGTGCGTTGCTTTTTCGAAGCCGTTTTTTAATAACGCGTGCTGAATCGCCCCAACCCCGCCGCCGACGTCAAGCAGTGTCGAACTGCCGTCGCCAAGCTCCCGGACGGCGTTGACGAGCAATTGCGTGGTCTTACTCGCCCCTTTTTTGTGATAGCTTTTGAGTTCCTTGCGAGCGTTTTTGTCGTCGAACATCTGTTCAACGCCCTGACATTGACAGCAAGACATTTTACCCTCTCTTGGTAAGATTGGAAACTCGGCGTTTGATGCACCGCCTTGCGTTTTCGTCTCTACAAAAAATTACTCGATTAATGCGCCTTTTCCCAGAAAATAGCGCTCAAACTGATCACATTTTTTACAAAAGGCTTCTGCATTTCAGTTGAAAATGAGAAAAATAAAACTTACATAATAATGGTTGAAGGCGAGTATTCGAATGATCGTCCGCTTTCGTCCCTTTTTCAGGGAAGCGCGGACGAATTTCTTGACATGTTTCTCAAACAGGCCAACTGGCTTGGACGGAGCTAACTTCAAAACAAGTGAGCATGTCATGCAAAACGATATACACGATCAAGTCATCGAAGCGGCCGGCAACACGACGGCCACGTCAACGTCGCCTGCTCAAATCGAAGCGACGGATTATGCCGCTGACCATCCTATCTTGCAGAGCGAGAATCACGCCGAAACGGATTTTTTAACGCATTCGAGAGTTCGCGAAGGCAACAAAGTCGTCCACCTGCCCAGCGGAATAACTTCTTATGCGAAGCGGTGGGAGTTGCTCGAAAAGGCTCAGCACAGCATCCATATCGTTGCGTTTTCGCTGATGCGTGACAAAACGAGCTTCAGACTGCGCGATCTTTTGCTCAAAAAATTGAGCGAAGGCGTAAAAGTGCGTCTGATTTTTGACGACGGCGTCATGCTTTCCACTTTTAGCGGCGGTATTGTGAAAACACTTGAAAAAGCTGGCGCGGGGACGGTTCGTTACCACAAATTCTTCCGAGGATGGTTCCCCAAATGGCGGGAAGGCCACCCCTTCCGGCAAATTGCCCGTACGGCGAAATTCAAGCTCAAACGACATTTTCATGAAAAATATCTGATCGTTGACGGACGCGAAGCGATTCTTGGCGGCCTCAACTGGGGCGATAAGTACGCACTCGGCGGTATTAAGCCAAAAGCCTGGCGTGACTCCGACGCTTACATCAGCGGGCCTGTTGTGGCGGACATTCAGAAGCAATTTGTCAAGGATTTCTTTCGCTACAAGGCGATGAACGAAGAAACCGACGACGGGCCACAGCGGGAGGCGGCCTTCATGCGCGAAGAAGGTTCAGAATATTTCCCGTATTTGCCGAAAACCGGCGATGAGGAAATTCGCTACGTCGCGCACAAGCCTTACGACGATAACGAATTGACCATGACCGACGCTTTTTTGCAACTTATCAGAGAAGCGAAAAGATACATTTATTGGGGATGTCACGGTATTCGCCCGCCGAGAATTTTGGCCGAAGCCTTGGCTGAAGCTGCGGCGCGAGGCGTGGAAATTCGTCTCATCACGAACTCAAAACGGGCGTCGAAGACGCTGATGCTGGGCGGACTTTTGGGCTGGATGTACTGGGAAAGCAGTAATCATTTCCGCTGGTTGATTGAGCGCGGCATTCGCGTTTTTGAATGGCAAAAGCCCGGCGCATTCCACGCAAAAAACATCGTCATCGACGGCGTTTTTGCTTCGGTTGGCTCATACAACATCGCGCGCGGCTCAGCTCTGCACCATTCTGAAAGCAATATTTTCGTTTATGGCGGCGATTTCCCGGCGAACGTCCGCGATCAATTCGAGCTTGATTTGCGCGATTGCAAGGAAGTGACTTTGGAAACCGCGAAAAAAGTCAGAAAGCGATTCGACCCCTTCCGCCGCATTCTGCATGAGCGAAATTTGCTTTTGAAAGATTATCTTTTGACCCCTGCCGTTAGGGCCGACCTTCACGCCGGGAAGTTCAAAACGATGTGACCGAATCCTGTAATTCAGCGTTTGAAACCGCTTGACGAATTGTGCGCCGCGTATTTTAAAAATGCGCGGCGCTTTTGCCCCGCCGAAGCTTGCTTCGTCACGAATCGATTGAAAATCCCCGCCTTTCATTTTTCATTCCTGAAACAAAATTCACTGACCATTCCATTTATTCCGCTTGTCGAAGTTCTTAACTCAATGACTGATGTTGCGCACGCCGATGCATCGCCTGTTGTTCAGACTTGAACATAGTTTCATTAGCACCGGGCTTGAGCCCGGTGACGTGCAAGGCGCTCATTTTCATCCCTTCCGCCGCGCCAGCGCGGCGGAAGGGATGGGACGGGCGTCTTTAATAGTCTCCGCTCTGAAGAACGGAGCTAATGAGAATCAAAGAGTTGCCTGCGGGCTTTAATCGCGCGTGCCAAACGGCGGTGTGTAACATCAGTCAATAATGTGGAAAATGACCGAGGTAAACGGTTAATGAAAAAAAGACGCATACTTTTCGTTTTTATATTTCTGGCAGTTTCGACCCTCAAGGCGCAAACGAACGGGAAGCACGCCTTTGCGCCTGCGCATGAATATTCGGGAAGTATTGAAAAGGCGACGCAAATTATTCATGAGTTTCTGGACAAGAATAATTTGCCCGGTTTTTCCGTTGCCGCCGGCGTTGACGGAAAAATTGTCTGGACGGAAGGTTTTGGCTGGGCGGATGTTGAAAATCGCGTACGCGTAACGCCGCTGACCAAATTCCGCGTCGGGAGCGTTTCGAAATCTCTAACCGGCGCCGCCGTCATGCTTTTGCACGAAAACGGCAAGCTCGACCTCGACGCTCCGGTACAAAAATACGTGCCCGATTTCCCCGAAAAACGCTGGCCGATCTCGACGCGGCAAGTTGCCGGGCACATCGCCGGGATTCGGCACTATCGCGGGCTTGAATTCTTGTCATCCAAAAACTTCAAAACCGTCGCGCAAGGATTGGATGTTTTTGAAGACGACACGCTGCTTTTTCAGCCCGGAACGAAGTATTCGTATTCGAGTTACGGCTGGAATCTGGTGAGCGCGGTGATTGAAGGCGCGTCTGACGAAGAATTTTTGGCTTTTATGCGCGAGAATGTTTTCTGGCCGATTGGGATGATCCACACATCGGCGGATCATGTCGACAGCTTGATCGCTTATCGAACGCGATTTTACGCCAGAAGCGGTGATGGCGCCGTCATTAATGCTCCTTTCGTCGATAACAGCTATAAATGGGCGGGCGGCGGTTTTATCGCAAACACCGCGGATATGGTGCGCTTTGGCATGGCGTTCTTCCAGCCTGGATTTCTCAAGCAAACGTCCATCGACATTTTGTGGCAGTCGCTAAAAACGGACGACGGAAAGCCGACAAACTATGGGATCGGCTGGCGCACAAATAAAGACGCGGAAGGCAGGCATTGGGTCGGTCACAGCGGCGGCTCGGTAGGCGGCACGGCTTTTCTGATCGTTTATCCGGAACAAAAAGTGGTCGTAAGCATTCTGACCAACATAGGCGGCGCGCGGTGGGGCGATCTGCCGCAGCAATTAGCAGCCGCATTTATTCGCTAATGTTCATTTTCGACTGGAGTATTGGATTTTTGGATGAATGGAAGATACATTTCTTCAATAATCCAACACCCCATCATTCCAGACTTGCATTTTGACCGGAGAGTGGATTGCTAAAGAAAACGCTTTATGCTCTTTTGGCGTTGTTCGTTATCTTGACCGTTGTTATGCTCACGCAGGTTCAAGAAGACATTCCGTTCGAACAATTGAAAGAAAAATACACGAACGACGCCTCCAGATTTATCCAAATTGACGACATGCAGGTGCATTTTCGCGACGAAGGCGAGGGCGCGCCGCTGGTTTTGCTGCACGGCACAGGCGCGTCGCTGCATACCTGGGACGGCTGGGTCAAAGAACTGAGCAGCGAATTTCGGATTATTCGCATGGATTTGCCGGCGTTCGGCTTAACCGGGCCAAACAAGACGCACGATTACTCGATTCAAAATTATGTGAATTTCCTCGACAGATTTCTCACATATTTGAAAGTCGATTCGTTCTACATTGCAGGCAATTCTCTCGGCGGTCGAATCGCATGGACGTACACGCTCGAATTTCCAACCAAAGTGCGAAAAATGATTCTTCTCGACGCAGCGGGCTACCCGTCGCCTGGGACGCCATTCGTTTTCCGGCTCGCCCAAATACCGCTCGTCAATAACGTTGTCCGACACATCACGCCGCGCAACCTGGTCGAAAAAAGCCTGCTCGACGTTTATGCCGACGACAGCAAAGTCACGCCCGAATTGGTTGAGCGGTATTACGAATTTTCGTTGCGCGAAGGCAATCGGGAAGCGTTTATTGCTCGTGCAAAGACAAAATTTGTTGATCGTACGCTGGAACTCAAATCTTTGCAAACGCCCGCGCTGGTGCTTTGGGGCGCAGAGGATAAATGGACGCTGGTTGAAAATGCGCACCGATTTGAGGCGGACCTTCCCAATGCTCGACTCATCGTCTACGAAGACGTCGGGCACGTACCGATGGAAGAAATTCCGAGAAAGACGGCCATTGACGCGAGGGCCTTTCTCGTAAATCAATAACTTGAGCAAAAATGTTGACAGCCCCGGTTCTGCAAAAACGCTCCGCCCGGCTTCTGTTGATCTTCATCGGCTGGACGATTGTCGGGTTATTTCTCTCCAGTCGATACATCATGATTGCCGCGAACATGCCGACGCCGATTCCCCTCGCGCAGCAATTCTTGCCGCTGGTAGACGCTTACATTTGGGCGCTGCTTACGCCCGCCATTCTCTATTTCACCCGAAAATTCCCGTTCTTCGAAAAGCGGTCGCGCGACGTTGCGATTCACTTTTTATTGAGCCTGATTTTTGCTGTCGCGCAGTCCGCTCTATACGTCGTAACAAGTGATTTTCTGCCAATTCCGGCCTATGGCAACGAGACGTTGGCTGAGCGGCTCGTTGGCGGCGTATTGCGCAATATTCACAACGGCGTTCTGACCTACGCGGTCATCGTTTTCGTTGTCCTGGCAATTAATTATTACCACCGTTTTCGAGAAGGAGAACTGCGCGCGTCAAAACTGCGCTCGCAGCTCAGCGAAGCGCAATTGCAAGCGCTGAAAATGCAGCTTCATCCCCATTTTTTGTTTAACACGTTGCATGCCGTTTCCACGCTCATTCACAAAGACCCCGAAGCCGCCGACCAAATGATCGCACGATTGAGCGATTTGCTGCGGCTCGTTCTGGAAAATCCGGCGCGCCAAAAGGTGAAATTAAGCGAAGAAATCGCTCTGTTGGAGAAATACCTGCACATCGAACAAGTGCGATTTCAGGATCGATTGCGCATCGAGCGAGACGTTGCTGAAAGCGCACTTGCGGCGGAAGTGCCAAATTTGATCTTGCAGCCGTTGGTTGAAAACGCTATTCGGCACGGCGTATCGAAAAAGTCCGGCGCCGGGGTTGTGCGGTTGAGTGCAGAAAAAATAAACGGCCAATTGCAACTTGGCGTCAGCGATAACGGCCCCGGGCTACAAAACGACGCGTCTGAGAAAATCCGGGAAGGCGTTGGCTTGCAAAACACAAAAGCCCGGCTTGAGCAGCTTTACGGCGAGAAATTTTCGTTTGAGTTGTTGGAAGCCGCAGGCGGCGGCCTGGATATCCGAATCAAAATTCCCTATGAAAATTCAAACAATCATCGTTGACGACGAGCCGTTGGCGCGGGAACGGATTCGTACGCTCTTGCAAAACGAACCGGAATTCCAGATTGTCGCGGAATGCAAAAACGGCGCGGAAGCTTTGGAAGAGTTGGCTCGAACAAAACCAGACCTCGTTTTTCTCGATGTGCAAATGCCGGAAATCGACGGTTTGGAAGTGTTGAAGAAGCTTGCCCCAGAAAGCGCTCCAATGGTCGTGTTCGTCACCGCCTACGACAAGTACGCCGTGCAAGCGTTCGATCACTACGCGCTGGATTATTTGCTCAAACCCTTCGACCGTCAACGATTTTCAAAAACGATTCAGCGCATTCGCGAACGCATTCTGAATGATCACGACGGGTTTCGGGGAGAGCTTTGGCAAATGTTTGAAAATATTAAACAGCGTTTGCCCGGGCGTTCCGAAGAATTTCTATCGCGGCTGGCGGTAAAATCGGCGGGAAAAATTATCGTTGTCGATCTCGAAAAAGTTGATTGGATTGAAGCGGCGGGCAATTACCTTGAGCTGCACATCGGCTCGAAAAGCTGTCTGCACCGCGCGACGATGAACGATTTTGAGCGGCGCGTCGATCCTCAAAAATTTCTCCGAATACATCGTTCAACCATGGTCAATATTGGCCGCGTTCGTGAGTTAAAGCCGCATCCAGGCGGAGAGTTTGATTTGATTTTGAATAACGACGTCTGTCTGACTTCTAGTCGTGGCTACCGCGAAAGAATTCAAAACTATTTGGCCGGGATTCGCTGAATCGCGCAAACTGAATTGTGTATTGTCACGCCTGATTTTTCCTGTTCGGCTTCCATAAAACCTTGTCGTTCAAGTCTCCGCCGATTGTATCCGCGAAGCGTGAGGAGTGCAAGGCTTGCCTTGCTTTTCAGCGGCGGGCTTCTTCTGAATCATGCGTTTCATTCGGTCTCGCCGAGCGAGAAGCAAAGCAAACTTTGCACTCCTTCTTCTTCTGGAACTTGACAATCGGAAGAGTTAAGCGTGACAATGTTACGCTACGCTTCTTTCAATAAAGCTTCGCATCCAGGCGAGCAAGCGCCGCCGTGCTCCTTTTCACAATTTTCACAGCAAATGTACAGCGTGTGGCAAGTCGAGCGTGAGCAGTTGATGTATCGCGCGGATAACTCGCCGCAATAATGACAATGGGAGATCACGTTGGCTCCCTCGGTGCGGTTGACTTGCACGGACAGTCGGTCGTCAAAAACGAAGCATTCGCCGTCAAAATTTTTCCCCTGCACCTCCGGGTCTTTGCCGTATGAAACGATGCCGCCGCGCAATTGTGCAACGTCGGTAAAGCCTTCCCTCAAAAGAAAACCGGTGAATTTTTCGCAACGCACGCCGCCGGTGCAGTAAGTCAGGACGGGCTTGTTTTTAAAGTCCTTTAGCTCTCGCCTGGCCCATTTGGGAAAGTCGCGAAAAGCGCGAACGTCTGGCCGTACGGCTCCGCGAAAATGGCCTAATTCATACTCGTAATCGTTGCGCACGTCGAGGATGACGGCGTCCTCCTCCTGCATTTTTTTGAAAAAATCCTTCGGATCGAGATGGGGCGCACCCAACTCATTCGGGTCGAGATCGTTTTCCAATTTCAACGAAACAATCTCATTTTTCGGTTTAACGGAAATGCGCCGGAAAGCATGTTCATCCGCTTTGTCGATCTTGAACACGACGTCGCCGAAGCGCGGATCCATTTGCATGCCGTTCATGTAGGCTTCCGTCTGCTCAACCGTCCCGGAGACCGTGCCGTTAATGCCTTCCGGCGCTACGATGACGCGTCCGAGTACGCCTAGCGCCTTGCAGAAGCGCAAATGCAGTTCGGCGTAAGCCTCGTGATTTTCAATTTTGATGTATTTGTAGTAGAGAAGAATTCTAAATGGTTTGCTGGTTTTCATTGTCTTAGCGATTGTGACATTAGAATATGGATTGGGGCGCGGCCTCAATACAAACTTGTTTAGGAAAACGCTGATCTGACGGTAGAGACGCGATGCATCGCGTCTCTACAACCTCGTCCGAGATTTGTGTGCGTATCGCAATGCGCACCTACGAATTAGTGTTCTTCGCCTCGCAACGTCCCGCCGCTGATGACGTCGCCGAAAAAGACGCTGTTGATGAAAAGCTTGTTCGTGCCGTACCAAAAAGCGCGAAAATTGACGTTGTCCATCACCATAATCACCCGGCCGGAACCCTTGCCGCTGACGACAACGGCTGCGGTGTTGGCAATGGCCTTTTTGTTGGCGTCAGAACTATATCCGGCTAACAATGGCGAATCCGTGTAGCGCAAAGGCGTCGCGTACGGGCTTTTCGAAGGTTTCATGAACATCGTCCCGCGACGAAAAACGGCCAGTTTGTCGCGCGTATAACCGTAAGCAATTGGATGCGTCAAATCCAGCTCCGTCTCGAAAATCGCCCCGCCTATGACCTCCGCGCCGCGATCATTTCCAGCATCGACATAACGCCGTTTTGCTACGCCGGAATCGGACGGAGAACTCTTGAATTCCGCCGTCGCCAGCTTTTGGTTGACCGCCCAACGCGCAGCGCCGCCTAATGTAATCAACGTATTGCCGCTCCGCAACCACCGCTCAATGTTTTCAACGCCGGATTTATTAATATCACGGTAAGAACCACCCGCCATCACCATCGTCGTGTAATCGTGCAAATCCATGAAATTCAGATAACTCTGCTCGATGATGCTCACGTCCATGTCATAGCGTTGATCGAAAAGATGCCACGCTTCGCCAACGCCGTAGCCGGAAGCGCCCGAACCGCCGACGATCAACACTTTGGGCTTGCGAATCATTTCAAAATTGCGGCTGCCCAAATCAATCCCGGATTGCGCGTATCCTGTCGTGACGGCGTGAACGTCGATTCCGTCATCCGCCGCGATCGACTGCGCCAAAGCGTGCGCTTTTTCAGCGGCTTCGCCCTGAATGCCGAGCGGGACAATGATAGCGCCGTAATCAAATTTTTTCGGGCCGTTGTCCGTGACAGCCTCAAACGGCCGCGTCGCGACTTTTGCTTTGAGTCCGGCTTTCAAAATTTTGTAAAGCGCGCGCGGGGCAAAATAGCCGCGCCACTCGAAAGCATACGCATAAGTTCGGTCACTGCGAAAAAGTTGGCCGTTCGGCGTGTCAGCAGATTCGACGGCGTCGCCGAGCAGGTTGGCGGAAAAATTCCCGGCGAGCACTTCCGCGTCAGGGATGTTGAAAGCCAAGGGCAGCGTCCAGGCGGAAACGTCGTAAAACAGACTATCTTGAAAAGTCGTGCGCCGCTCAAATAGTGCTTTGATGAAGCGGTGCTGCGGCTGTCCCAATGGCACAACGAACGCTTCATCCGCTTTGAAATTGTGTCCATTCAAGTTCAAATCACCGCCGAGCTTGTGAACGCGAATTTTATGTGTCAGCAGGATTTTAACAAACGCGGCCGTGCGCGCCGGATCGTGCGGATCGCCAAAAACATACGCTTTCAAGCCGGAGCTTTGCGCTTCGTCCATCGCCGTCGTATAAAAATTGCGCTGATGCTGCAACAAGTCGGTGCGCAGGTTTCGCGCCGCCTCGAGCGTAGAGAGCGATGCGGTGAATTGGTTGCGAATCGTGAAGGGAAAGCTCAAATCGCCGTGAATGCTCTCCTGCAAATGCCCGCGCGAGCTGCCTTGCTCGAAAAGAATGGCGACGGCGCCGTTTACGTCGGGATAGGTCGAGCCTTTGCCGTAATAAAAATCGTCAAAACTTTCTCTGGCGTAATAAAGCGAGCCGATTTTGTCGAGCGCCTTGGCGTGGTATTTTGCGATTTCGGCGGTCAGCTCAAAAGTGCGCTCCGGCGTCAGCGGGTTGTTGCGCGAAGGTATGCCGGGCATAAAGAAAAAGGTCGAGTTCGTGCCCATCTCATGATGGTCGGTGAGCACGTTCGGTTTCCACTCATGAAATTTTTTGATTCGGCCCTGACTTTCGGGATGTTGTACTGGCAGCCAGTCCCGGTTGAGATCGAACCAATAATGATTGGTGCGCCCGCCCGGCCATGCTTCGCGGTGCTCGCGATTCAAAGGATCGGCGACGAGATTTTTACTTTTGTGTGAATTAGCCCAGTGCGCGAAGCGTCCGAGGCCGTCGGGATTGATGCTGGGGTCGAGCAGAATGATCGTGTTGTTCAGCAAGTCGTCGATTTTTTCGCCTTGCGCCGCCGCGAGGTAGTAGGCGACCAACGGCGTTGAATTAGCGCCGCTGGGCTCGTTGCCGTGAACGCTGTAGCCCAACCACACCACCGCCGGCATCTCGTCAATATTCGAGGATGACGAACTTTCAGGGTCGCTCAATCGCACATGCGCCGCCTGCAAATCGTCGATGTTTTGCTGATTTTCGGGCGAAGTGATGGTGAGCAGGAGCAGTTGACGATTTTCATACGTCCGTCCGTACTCTTCAATCGTGATGCGATCCGATTTTTCCGCCAGAAGATGCATGTATCCGGCCAGCAGATCGTGACGCAAATGCCACTCTCCCGGCTGAAAACCAAGATAGTCCGCGGGTTTTGGAATGTCGGAATTGTATGAAACGTCCTGAGGCATGTAATAGGAAAGATCGACCTGACCGAATGCTGGAACGACCCAAAGACACCCCAAAACAGCCGCAATCATTTTTTTTGATCGAGTAAGCAAAGCGTAGTCCTCCTGTAAGCGCGAGTTCGTTGGATAAGTAACTGATGTTATGCGCGTCAACGCACATCCTGAATCTTGAGGCAAATCTCGTCTCATTAGCGCCGGGCTTCAGCCCGGTGACGCACAAAACGCCCATTTTCTTCTCTTCCGCCGCGCCAGAGCGGCGGAAGAGAGGGGACGGGCGTCTTCAAAAGTCTCCGCTCTGAAGAGCGGAGCTAGTGAGAACCGAAAGTTACCCGCAGGCTTTGATTGCTCGTGCCAAACAACGCGTGCGTAACATCAGCAAATAAAATTACCGACGATTGAATCATCTCGAAAAGATCACCTCATTTTTCCAATTCCGCAAGTCATTCACTGCGAATTCCTTGCACCGTGTTCAAAGCAAAGCTGCGGGCTCAAAATGTCGTCCGTTAAGCTGCAGCGCCTCGGCGCGAAACAACGAAACCTTTTCCAAAAGTGGCGTTGGAGTCAAGCGCTTCAGCGTTTGCCGTGGAAGCGGACTCAAGATAAATTTTTTGTAAAGCGTCATCTTGCGGTAGGGGTTCAAAATCTTGAACCTCTACAACACGCTGTGAAACGCTTTGCAATTTCTGTGTTTTGAAGCGGCCCGGCGGGACGACGATTCATCGCCGCACTCCGAAAAAAGTTGCTTTGGAGCCTTGCCTTGACGCGCCGTTCTCAATTCTAGGAAAAGGCTCTTCGTTCTTATCGATTTTACGAATCTTCATCACAAGACGGCGTATCGTTTGTGTACGCTAACTGCATAAAATACAACGGTTTATGTTTGTGACGCTACTGTGGCTTGCTAATTGCGTTGGCCCAAGAGTCAAAACAAGCCGATTCGTCGAGATCGTGCACAATCCGTTGATTGATCACCAGGAGCGTGAGACATGCTGAAAGTATCACGAGTGATTCCCATCGATCAATTGGCGTCTCGCCAGATTGAACTTTGGGAACACGTTGCCAAAGACCCTGGAAAGCTGAAAAAGGGCGGTTTTTTTCCATGCATCACAGTTTCGCGAGAGATCGGCAGTCGGGGAGTCGATATTGCGAATGCTTTGGGCAAAGCGCTGAACTGGACCGTTTACGATAAAGAGTTGGTGGAAGCGATTGCAAGCCGCGCGGACGTTCATACGAATATTGTTGAGATGTTCGATGAAAAAACGCGCCAGGAGCTGAATGATTGGGTGATGACGATTCTGCATAGTCACTCATTAAGCAAGGACAGGTACTTCAAGCATCTTGTCGCGACGATGGCGTCGATAGGCCGCCACGAAAGCGCCGTTATTGTCGGGCGCGGCGGAAATTTCATTATGCCTGATGAAACGACGCTGAAAGTGCGGATCGCAGCGCCGTTGGATGACCGCATCACTTATGTCTCCGATGAAATGCAGCAAGGTCGGGGTAGCACCGCGACGCTGATCAAGCGCAAAGAAGAAGAGCAGGTGAACTATACACGGAAGTATTTCCGGCGGGATATCGACGATCCGCTGAGGTATGATCTTTTTCTGAATACCAAGCATCTCGATGTAGACGCCGCGGCAAAAACCCTGATTGACGCTCTGGCGCATAAGCTGAAAAAATCCCGGAAAAGCCTGGTCAAACCTGAAGATTAGAATCACGTTTTTGACGAGACTGTTCCATTACACTTGTGTCTTGTCGTAGATTTCTCAAATTCGAATATGCAAAAAAATAAAGAAAAAACGATGGGCGAATTCAGGCTTGAAGCGGACGACTTTCAGACAATTCTGGATGCTTTGCATGAAGACGGCTACGAAGTTGTCGGACCGACTCTGGAAGATCAGGCTATCGTCTACGACAAGATTTCCTCCGTTGAAGACTTGCCAATTGGTTGGGGCGATGAACAAGCGCCCGGCGAATATCGCCTGCGAAAACGCGATGATCGGGCGCTTTTCGGTTATAATCTTGGGCCGCAATCCTGGAAAAAATATTTGCATCCTCCAAAGGTGCGATTGTTCCAGGCAAAACGCTCTGAAAACGGCTTCGAACTAACGAAAGAAGAACGCGAAGAAACGCGCTACGCGTTTTTGGGCGTGCGGCCTTGCGAACTCAGCGCGATTGAAGTGCAGGATCGCGTTTTCCTCGGCGAACATTTCACCGACCCCGTTTATCAGGCGAACCGCCAAAACGCTTTTATCATCACAACCAACTGTTCTCAGGCGGCGGCGACCTGCTTTTGCACCTCGATGGGCTCCGGGCCGTCCGCAAAAAGCGGTTTTGATCTGTCGCTCACGGAAGTGTTGACCGAAAGCGAGCACTATTTTTTGATGCAGAGCGGTTCGGAGGCGGGCGAGCGCATCTTGGAAAAACTGCCCTGCACGAAAGCAAGCGCAGCCGAGACCGAGAAAGGCGAAAAAGTCATCGACAATACGCGCGAGCAAATGACCAGACGGCTCGAAACCGACGGCCTCAAGGAACTGCTTTACGCAAATCTCGAACACGACCGTTGGAACGACGTGGCGGAGCGCTGCCTCAATTGCGCCAATTGCACGATGGTTTGCCCAACCTGTTTTTGCACCACCGTTGAAGACGTGACTGATTTGACCGGCGACACAGCCGAGCGCTGGCGGCGCTGGGATTCGTGCTTCACGATGGATTTTTCCTACATCCACGGCGGCGCCATTCGTCCTTCCGCCGCCTCACGCTACCGGCAGTGGATGACGCACAAACTCGCCAGTTGGCACGATCAATTCGAAACCAGCGGCTGTATCGGGTGCGGGCGCTGCATTGCCTGGTGTCCGGTGGGCATTGATATTACCGAAGAAGCGCGCGCCATTCGTGAAACTGACGAGCGAAAAAAATAATCGCGGAGAAACTTGATGAAAGACCTGAAGCCGATTCTTGAAGCACACCCTTTTGTACGCGGATTGTCGCAAGAACACGTCGATTTACTGGTAGGCTGCGCTTCAAACAAGCGTTTTCACAAAGGCGACTACCTCGGACGAGCAGGCAAAAAGGCGGATTTATTCTATTTTATTCGTGAAGGCACAGTGGCGCTCGAAATCAGCGGCGCGCAACGCGGCAGGCTCACGATTCAAACTTTACACGACGGTGACGCGCTCGGCTGGTCGTGGCTGATCACGCCGTACCGTTGGCATTTCGACGTGCGAGCCATAACGCCGACGCGCACGATCTCTCTTGACGGCCCTTGCTTGCGCGGAAAATGTGAATCCGATCATGAACTCGGCTATGAAATCATGAGCCGTATCGCACACATGATGGAACAACGCCTGACCGCAACAAACCTGCAACTGCTGGATATTTATGCACAGCATTGAGGAAAAATCCATGACGCCGGCGACCGACCCGATGCTTCCTGAAGCGTTCGTTGTTGAAAAATACAAAAAAGAGACCGCCGATACGTTTACGGTGACGCTCGCAGCGGAGAATGGCGAGGATTTTCACTTCGGGCCTGGCCAATTCAACATGCTCTATGTTTTCGGTGTTGGTGAAGCGCCGATTTCGATAAGCGGCGACCCCGAAAAGAGCGAAAAAGTCGTTCACACGATCCGTGCAGTCGGAACAGTGACAAACCCGATGCAGCGTTTGCGCAAAGGCGACGTGATTGGTTTACGCGGCCCTTTCGGCAGTTCCTGGCCGGTTGAAGAAGCGCACGGCAAAGACGTTGTCGTGATTGCGGGCGGCATTGGTTTGGCGCCGTTGCGCCCAACGATTTATCACTTGCTGACGCATCGCGATCAATACGGCAAAATCGTATTGCTTTATGGCGCACGCACTCCCGGCGATCTTTTATTTCAAAGCGAATTGCGCAAATGGAGCAGCCTTCTTGACGTCGAAGTGTTTGTTACCGTAGACGTCGCGGATAAAAAGTGGCACGGCAATGTTGGCGTTGTTACCAATTTAATCCAACGGATTCCTTTCGACGAAGAAAGCGCCGTCGCCATGGTTTGCGGCCCTGAAATTATGATGCGTTTCTGCGTCTCCGGCTTGCAGACGCGCGGCGTGACGCAGGATCGGATTTACGTTTCGATGGAACGCAACATGAAATGCGCCGTCGGCTTTTGCGGGCATTGTCAGTATGGCCCGCACTTCATTTGCAAAGACGGGCCGGTTTTCCCTTATCATCAAATTCATGAATTGTTTATCACGCACGAGATTTAGAGCGCCAAATGTCAAAATCCAAAAAACCAAAACTGGCAGTTTGGAAGTTCGCCTCCTGCGACGGCTGTCAGCTCAGCTTACTGGATTGTGAAGACGAACTTTTGACCGTCGCCGGAGCGGTGGAAATCGCCAATTTCCCTGAAGCGTCGCGCGCCGTGGTTAAGGGACCGTACGATATTTCGCTCGTCGAAGGCTCGGTCACCACGCCGCATGACGCCGAACGCATCCGAAGCGTGCGCAAACAGTCGAAAATTCTCATCACCATCGGCGCGTGCGCAACCGCGGGCGGCATTCAGGCATTGCGCAATTTCAAAGACGTGCGTGATTTTACCTCAATTGTCTACGCCTCGCCCGAATATATCTCGACCCTGAAAACATCGACCCCGATTGCCGAGCATGTCCCGGTCGATTTTGAGCTGCGCGGCTGCCCAATCAACAAGCAGCAATTGCTCGAAGTTTTGAACGCATTTTTGAACGGACGCAAGCCGATTACGCCGCCGCACAGCGTTTGCGTCGAATGCAAGCTGCGCGGCAATGTCTGCGTTATGGTCGCGCACGGTACGCCTTGTTTGGGCCCCGTCACCCACGCAGGCTGCGATGCGCTTTGTCCGTCGTACAATCGCGGCTGTTTCGGCTGCTATGGCCCAAAGGAAACGCCGCAGCCCGCCGCGTTGAGCGCTTGGCTCGAAGAGCGTCAAGGTATGCGCAAGAACGAGCTTGTCCGTCTCTATCGCGGATTTAACGCCTGGTCGGAATCTTTTCGGAAGGAGAGCGAGTCGCATGAGCATTAAGGAGCGTCATTTGCTTCGCGGCATTGGTCATTCAGCCTCGGCGTATCGATGATAGTCTTGTTCAACTCCTTCGGAGTAAAACGGCGTCGAATGCTCTCAAACCCAGGGCGTTGCCCTAGGCTGTGTTGTCAAACCGCTTCGCGGTAATGTTACGCCGAAGGCGTTACATAACAAAGCCCAGGGCAACGCCCTGGGTAACGGAAACCAAATGTAAAACCAATACCCTGAAAGGGTTTCACAAATACGTCTCAGGATGAACCAATATGGGCGCCCAAAAAACAGGTAAAAACAGATCGATCAAGGTCGATTATCTGGCGCGCGTGGAAGGCGAGGGCGCGCTTTCGGTAAAAATCAAAAAAGGTAAAGTCGCCGACGCCAAACTAAGAATTTTCGAACCGCCGCGCTTTTTTGAAGCGTTTCTGCGCGGGCGGGATTTTTCGGAACCGCCGGATATCACCGCACGCATTTGCGGCATTTGCCCGATTGCCTACCAAATGAGCGCCGTGCATGCCGTGGAAGGCGCATTTGGCGCGCACGTCGGCGGCGCCTTGCGCGAACTGAGACGCCTCATCTACTGCGGCGAGTGGATCGAAAGCCACGTACTACACGTTTACATGCTGCACGCGCCGGATTTCCTCGGCTATCAAGATGTGATCGCCATGGCCAAAGATCATCCCGAAGCGGTTGAGCGCGGCTTGCAATTGAAAAAAACAGGCAACGACATTGTGAATCTTGTTGGCGGGCGTGAAATTCACCCGATCAACGTGCGTGTCGGCGGATTTTACAAAACGCCGAAAAAGCGTGACTTTGCCGAGCTGACCGAAAAATTGAAGTGGGCGCGGGACGCCGCCGTCGAAACCGTCCGTTGGGCCGCGACGCTGCCGTTTCCCGATTTCGAGCAAGATTATGAATTTGTCTCGTTGCATCATCCAGACGAATACCCTTTTAACGAAGGGCGAATGATTTCAAATAGAGGGCTGGACATTCCCGTTCAGGAATACGACCAACATTTTGTGGAAGAGCACGTCAGCCATTCAAACGCTCTGCAATCTCATAAAACTGACGGCGGTTCGTACTTTGTCGGGCCGTTGGCGCGCACCAGCTTGAATTTCGACCAATTGTCGGATCTGACGAAGGAAACGGCGCGCGAAGCCGGTTTTGGGCCCGGTTGTCGAAACCCCTTTAAGAGCATCATCGCTCGCAGCGTGGAAACGCTCTACGCCTGCGACGAAGCGCTGCGAATCATAGAAAATTATGAACCCCCGGAACGCCCTTACGTCGAAGTTTCCCCGCGCGCCGGCGTAGGCTACGCTTGCACGGAAGCGCCGCGCGGCATTCTTTATCACCGGTACCGTTTCGATGCTCGCGGCGAGATATTGGACGCCAAGATCGTCCCGCCGACATCTCAAAATCAAAAAACGATCGAGCGGGATCTCGCCAACTTTATCCCGTCGCATTTGCACCTTTCCGACGCCGATCTCACCTGGAAATGCGAGCAAGCCGTTCGCAACTACGACCCTTGCATCTCCTGTGCAACCCATTTTCTGAAACTGGACATTGAGCGCGAATGACATGGCTGGCGCAGCGCGAAAAAGTCCGCTCGTTATCGGCGTCGGCAATCCATTGCGCGGTGACGACGGGCTTGGAGCTTTTGTCGCGCAAGAATTGAGAAAAAAGCTAGCCGGCGCCGCAACTGTCATCGAACATTCCGGTGAAGGGGCCGGATTGATGGAAGCATGGCGCGATCATGATTTTGTCATCGTCGTCGATGCTGTTTCTTCCGGCGCTGAGGCGGGCAAGATTTTCCGTCTTGCCGCGGATGAAGAGCCCATTCCAGCACGCTTTTTCAATTACTCCACTCACGCATTCAGTCTGGCTGAAGCCGTCGAATTGGCGCGTACGTTGAATAAACTGCCCAAACGGCTGATCATTTACGGCGTCGAAGGGCGGGCGTTTGGCAATGGCGAGGCAATCTCGGAATCCGTGCGTCAATCCGCGCGGGTAGTCATAAAAGCTGTTTTGAGTGAAGTTTTGTGAGTTGACCGCCTAGCTTTGAAACACTAAAAAATACTCATTGGATATCGTCATGAAACGTAAGCACATAAATTTTCTTGTTGATTCGCTTGCCTTTACCGCTTTTGTTTTGATGACCTCCACCGGCGTGATTATGCGCTATCTTTTGCCGCCCGGCAGTGGTCGTCACACCACAATTTGGGCGCTTGATCGCCATGAATGGGTCGACGTCCATTTTTGGCTTGCCGTGGTGTTTTTTTCAGTACTCGCGCTTCATCTGGTTTTGCATTGGCGGTGGATCGTCTGCATGATCAAGGGAAGAAGCACGGAAAGCTCCGGCTTTCGCCTCGGGCTTGGCCTGCTTGGAGCGCTGACCGTTTTGATCATCGCCGTTTCGCCGTTGCTTGCACCCGTTGAGAAAGAGCTTGGCGCCAACACCACGGCCTCGCACGAAAGTCACGAAACCGACGAGTTCACAATCCGCGGCGCCATGACTTTGCAGGACATTGAAAAGACGACCGGCGTCCCCGCCGCTTTTATTTTAAGAGCGCTGCGATTGCCGGAGACGACCTCCAGCGGTGAAAAATTGAGCGTTTTGAGAAACAAGTACGGGTTTAAAATGAAGGATGTGCGAGAAGCTGTTTTTGAATATCAGAACGCGAAAAGGCGTGAATAATTAAATTCTGATGTTACGCATGCTTCGTTTGACGCCCGTGGGCAACTTTTGATTCTCATTAGCTGCGCGCTTCAGCGCGTAGGCACGAGTGCAAGCTCATCCCCCCTTTTTCCCCCGCCGAGTTAACTCGGCGGGGGAAAAAGAAGAGCGCCCGACCGGGTCCACGCGCTGAAGCGCGCGGCTAATGAGACGCCCGGGCAGTCATCCGAAATTCGCCAACAGTACCCTTCAGAGCGGAGATTTTTGAAGACGGCTCTCCTCTCTCTTCCGCCACGCTAGCGGCGCGGAAGAGATGAAAATGGACGTTTGCACATCACCGGGCTGAAGCTCGGCGCTAATGAGACGATGTTTGCTCTTGATTTCCATGAAATGTGTTACTGTGCGTAACATCAGTTAAATTGACAAACAACTTGAGCGATGCACGAGTTATCCATAGCCCAAAATATTCTGAAGACCGTTCTCGGCGAGATTCAGAGCCAAAATTTGCCGCCGGTGCGCACGATTGGCTTAAAGATAGGCGTGCTCAGCGACGTACTGCCCGATGCGTTGGAGTTCGGCTTCGATGCGCTGAAAAAAGAGACGATTCTCGCGGAAACGGAGCTCGCAATCGAGCGAACGCCTGTGGGTGGCGAGTGCCGGGACTGCAATGAAAAATTTGCGATGCAAGAACTCATTTTTTCATGTCCCGCCTGTCAATCGCGCAGCATAGAGATGCACGGCGGGCAAGAATTAGACATTACTTTTCTGGAAGTTGAACAAACTGACGAGCCGGAATACTCGCATGGAAAATAAACGAAAAAAACGCGGCGGGGGCGCCTGGCGCAAGCGCTTTCCTGATAAAGTCCGAACGGCGCAACAATCCGTGGCTTCCATTCGC
>CAXHAT010000081.1:0-34153 GCA_964014485.1 uncultured Deferribacteres bacterium | reverse complement strand
GGAAATCAGGCGTAACTTCAGTCCAGCCAATGAATTGGCTGGCTATTTTCGAATGCCCCTCCGGGACAAGGTACAAGTTATCCACAACCTTTTTATCGTGCGTGCGCCTGCGCGGGAATGACTTTAACGAGAGTTTCTACGGCGTCGCTGCTGTCGCGTAACATCAATGAAGTAAAATGAAAACCCTCGTAATCCAAAAGATCAGAGGGTTTTGAAAAATACGGTACAAGCGCTTGATTTGCAAGCGACATGTCCGGGCGCACAAAGTTTGGTCGCTCAACTTTCAAATAGTGCGCCCGATTCAATGGCAGGGTGAACGTCTTGCTACTTGACCAAAGCCATTTTTTTAACTTCGCGAAACGCTCCCGCATGCATCATGTAGAGATAAACGCCGCTCGCAACCGATAAGCCGGAAGCGTTTCTGCCGTCCCAGATTGCCGTGTGATAACCGGCGGCGTGTTCTTCTCCATCGATCAACGTGCGAACCAGTTCTCCGACCGGGCTGTAAATCCGAATGGTGACGCGCGCAGGTTGCGGCAAACCGTAGCGGATCGTGGTGGAAGGATTGAAGGGATTGGGGTAATTCTGCGCCAGCTCGAAAGTCTCTGGAACGGCCTGGAAATCCGTCAAGGTTTCGTCCAGAAAAGCGCCTTTGGCGACGAGCAATTTCAAACGCTTTGGGTGCTCCGGCCCGCGTCCTGCAATGCTGTACGTGTTGCGTTCGCGCAGATCGATCGGCGTTTTGACAGCGTCATCCAGCAGAAAAACGTCGTAAGCTTCCGGCGCGTCTTCCACGCCTTCGAAGGACAAGCGCACTGCGTCGCGAATGTTGCTCAACACCTCGAATTCCCACACTTCGCCGTCTTCCAGCGTCGGACGAAAGTCGGTCGTGTACTTTTTGCTCAACCGCCCCCACTCGGGGTGCGGAAAATACACCGAAACATACCCGCCAATCACCGGCGGTTCCGGATAGTCGCGCTCATCCCAATCAAACTTGCCGGACGGCCAGATTCCGGCGTGATTATTATCATCAACGGCGTTCCCTGAAGCTGCGACGATCCGAATCGACCATTCGATCCGGTTTTCGGCTAACATCGCTTGTTTGGTCAAAAAGCGTCTGGGAGAAGTGGTGTCCGAGGTGAGAAATAAGACGTCCGCCGCTGAATTGTTGCTCACCAGGCAGTAGCCTTCAAACGGCTCCATTCTTTCCACGGGGTCCGTCAGCGGATCGCTCCATTTGCTTTCATAATGATAAAGAACGGGCGTTTGCGCGCCGCTTGCGAGCGTATCTGCGATATTGGTTGGAAATGTGAACGGCGTTCCGACAAAGTTCAATCCCGGAGCAATATCGATTTCAAAAGGCTTGTCGGTTGGAATTGAAACGCCGGAGCCGGTATCAATCACCTTGTCTTTGTTTTTCACAATAATCCAATAAGCCTGCCCCGGCGTGACTCTTTCGATATCCGGAAAATCCGTGAACGAGAAGCCGTCGGCGTGGGGCAGCAAAAAACGCCAGAGATAATTTTTGTAGGGGTCTAAATCATCGGCAAGGACGTCCGCCGGTGCGGGGCGATCCAATTCCAGAGGGAAGGAAACGAGACGATATTGCGTGGTATCCTTTCCCGCCGGTTGCGGGTTCGCGGCAATCGCACCTTCGCCTCCGACCCGCACGCGAATCGATTGAAATCCGTGTTCCGGATTGATCGCGGTTATGCCCGCCAAGTCCCGCGCTTCAATCGTGTATTCAACGCCGCGCGAAGTCACGGCGAAAGCGGGGAGGTTGACCTGAAAATTATCCGCCAAATCCGCAGGGTCCATCTGGATGGAGAAAAAGCTGGAATCGCCGCCTCTTCGGAAATTGAGAATCGCCGTTTCAATCCCGGCAACGGCCTCGCTGCTGCCGCGATCCGATATTTGCGCCGTGAGAACGATGCTGCTGTCGTCAATTGCACCGACGGGAGGAGCCGAAGAAATCATCGGCGGTTCATCGACATTGACAATCAAGTCGAAAACGCCGACCCCGCCTTCAACGCCGTCGTCCGCGATAAATCTGATCGTATCCGAACCTAGCGACTGACCTTTAAAATTGACTAAATTCGCCGTTTTAGATATTTCCAGATGCGTTGGCGTCCAAATCGTATCGGGGAAATTTAGCGCTTGCTCTTCGGGATCAAAAAAGACCGCGTTCAAATCCAACGTGCTTTCTTCACTGGTTTGAAGCAGCAGCGATCTCGGCGCTTCCGCTTTCACGCGAGGCGGGAAATTGACTTTGACGCTGAAAATGTCTGACGCACTTCCGCCAAATCCGTCCTCCACATTCACGATAATACTTGTTGCGTCTCCAATGCTGTCCGGCGTCGTCAGGAATGCTTTCAGAACATCGCCGGAATCGATCAGAGCAAAAGCTATGGACGGATCGAGACTTTCGACGGAATAAGTCAAATTATCCGCGGTGTCCGGGTCAACAAAAACATGATTCTCTGTAAGATTCATCGAAAAGTCAGGGCCGCCGACCGTCAAAACCTGGTCGTCGATTTTATTCTCCGTGATCAAAACCGGCGGGCGGTTAAGTCCAATTTTGACCGTAAAATCATCTCTCGCTTGCTCGCCGTTATCGTCAATCGCCACGACCGTAATCGTCGCTTGACCGGAATCTTTCGCTTGAACAAAGAGCGCGTTAGGAATATTGATGGTGTCATTAATCACCGAAAAAGCAGAGGCGATGGAAGTGTCTGACGATGTGTTGGCGTACAACAGCGTGTCTCGGGCGTAACTGTAAAGATCGGAAACGTCTGTGTCCGCGTCTGAGAAAACCGGCGAATTGCCTTCCAGATTCAAAACAAAAATTTCTCCCAAAAGCAGAGTTCGATCCCTCAATCGGTTGTTCGGATCGACGCTGGGCGGCGAATTCAATATTTGAATATCGACTGGAAAATCTTCGAAATCTTCTCCGTCTTTAGCTTCGATGGTCGCTCTAACGGTGTTGCCTTTGGCGATTGCCGTCAAAATCAGGTCATCGCTTTCCGTAACCTCGGCGTCATAAACGCTCGGGGACTCGACGCCGCTGTTGTCAAACATAGCGAAAATGAAATCGAGTTCATCCTCGTCCTTGTCTTCGATGAAGTCCGTTAACTTGATGTTTTCTTTCCCTTGCGCCCTGGTGAACGCGATTTTGCCAAATTCCCTTTTGAGCGTCGGTTGCGAGTTGACGACTGTGACGGTAAAATCACTGCTCGTTTTGCCGCCGTCATTATCGTCGGCTTCAACTGTAATCGTGGATGCGCCGCCGCCTTTCTTGAGCGGCGTGAGAATAAGAATGTCGTCGGCGCCAATCTCGATTGAGATGTTCTCGTTTTGCGCCGGAGTCAGCGTGGCTGCAAATTCGAGCTTGTCGTTGTCTTGATCGCCAAAATGCAAGTTCAAGTCTATCGTACTCTTGGGTTTGCCTTGATCGATCTTTTTGAAATCCGGAATATCGGGAAACGCCCTTTCAAGCTTCGGCGCATGGTTGGGAATATTCATCGTAATACTGACGGTTTCCTCCGCGCCATTGGAATTTAACGCTCTAAAAGTGAGCGTTCCGTCTTTCCGGCCTTTGGGGAGGCTTCCAGGGTTAACGCTTACCGTGACTGTCTGCTCATCTCCTTTTTGGACTTCCTTTTTCGATGGCGCGGATTTGACCGTAATCCAGTTCCGCGACGGTGCGTCGTGACTCCATTTCAGAGTCCCTTCTCCGCCGTCATTTCTTATTTTGATCGCTTTGGTTGTCGGGTCGAACATGCCTTCGTCAAAAGTCAAGGACAGCGGAGTCACTTCAAGGCTGGGGATTTTCACGGCAATCGTTACCGTTTTGCTGGCGTCGCCGTTGGTTTGTTCGATTGTGAGATCGCCTTCTTCCTCGCCGGGCTGTAAATTTTCGCAATTCGCCGTAATCTTGATCGTTGCTTCCTTGCCGCCGCCCAAGGATTTATCAGCGCCGTCATCATCAACGATAATCCAGGCAGGAAAGCCCGAAGCGACTTGCCACCGCAATTGGCCGTCTCCGGTATTTTTAATCGTGATTTCGCCTTCCGCATTACAATCAGCCAAAGGGAAATTCCTGGAGCTAACGCTTAACTCCGGCTGCCGAGAAAGAGCGGTTGAGAAGTTTATCAGGCTGCAAAAAAATGTTAGAAAAACTACCTTCTTCATGACTATTCCTCAAGTCGTGATGAATAGATGAGTTCGGTCAGACCTGGACGATTCACAAGAAAATCCATTCAATTATGTCCCGGCCCTCCTCTCGGCGGACCAGGCAAAGCATTCGGCGGTCTTGTCATGAGCAAATAACTCGGCGTGACGACCGCCAGGGCGACGCCGCCAATTTTCAAGAAGCGATTTCTGCGGCGCTTTTTGGCCAAGTGTCGTTTTCTTTGCTTCACCAACTCTTTGAACAAATGGGGATCATTTAAAGAAGGCGAAAACTTTCGGTTCAGGGCGATCAAGTCATGCACAACAAACTTGACGGCCGCTTTCGAAGAGTCTGCGCCAATGTAGCTCAAGGCCAGAAGTCTGTGCGCCTGGGTTTGGTCTGTCAGGGAGCAATTGCTCTCAATCGTCTGGTTCAAAACGCGAATAGATGTTTCAAACCGTCCCGCCTGCAAAGCGCGATTGGCGCGCGCAATCATTTCCTGGCAGTTGGTCTGCGCCTCAATGACGGTCGGAAAAACGCTGGAACAAAGCAGTACAATGGCCAGCCGGATTGTCGGCGGCGCTTTCTTGTTTTTGTTCTTCCGTCGCATGGCGTTTACTCCAAATTTTATTGTTTGGAAGAAGGCCTTCCGCATGATTCTTCGTACTTTAAATCGTTGCCGATAAACTGCGCCCATTCTTCCTGCGACAGACTGCGCTGCACTTTTTGACAGACGAGTTCGGCGAGATTATCAGGATTTGTATACCAGAGACCGATTGCACGGTCGGCTCCGCCGGAAGCGATGCGGTCGCCGGCCGGACTGAAAGCAATCGAAAGCACCCAATCCTCGTGCGCTTGCAAAATCAACGGGCGAGTGAGAGCGGCGTTCAACGGCGTCAGTCGGACGGTTTTGTCGTAACCGCCCGACGCGAGCGTGATTCCGTCCGGCGAGTACGCCAGAGACGTCACGCCGCCGTCGTGACGGTAAAGCTGGCGAGGTGACTGGTTTTGGTCTTTCCAGTTCAGCACGCTGACCGCGCCTTGCTGCAGCCCGAGCGCCAGTTCATTGCCGTCCGGACTTAGGACAATCGCGTTGATTTGATCCGAGACTTGAAATTCGTGGCTTTTATCGAAATCCCCGGCGCTGTTCTTTGCCCAAACGGTAACCTCGCCGTCGCGACCGGCGCTCAGGAGCGTTTCGCCGTTGTCGGCGAAAGTCAGCGCGCGTATGGGCGCTTTGGAGGGCAATGCGCTTTTGGGCGAATTGGTCGAGCGGCTCAATTGCCAGATCAGAATTTCTCCATCCGCCGCACCGGAAGCGAGAATGCGATTATCGGGGCTTAGGTCAATTGCCCAGACGCGTTCTTTGTGCCCCGTCAGAGTTCGGGAGGCCGCTCTGCCGCGAAACATGTTTGACCACAAGCGGATGGTCCCGTCATCGCTGCCGGAAAAAAGCGAATCCCCTCCGGCGCTGAACGTTATCGCCCGCACGCTGCCGGCGTGCCCCGACATTGTGTAAACGCTGTCTTGCTGCAGATCCCAAAGATAGATTCTGCCGTCGCCGCTGCCGGAAGCAATGAAGCCGCCGTTTGGATGATAAGCCACGGTTCGCGCCCAATCGTCGTGTTTGCGTTTAAGCCGCGGACCGCCCAGCCCCAATTCCGCGCCCTCAGAAAAAAACGGCGCATTGAGCGAACGACGCAGACCTTCGTAAACTTCCGGCGTTTGCGAAGCCTCCGCCTGTGATTCATTGAAATGATAAGCTTGCAACGCCAGCAATGCGCCGCGTTCATCCTGTCCAATCTGCTGCTGCAACGGCGCCACCGAGGCGAGGGAGCGGACGAGGTAGATTTTGCGCAGGCTGTCGGCGATTTGCGCTTGTCTTTCAGCCGCAATCTGACTCTGTCGCGCCGCCTCAGCGTTGTCTTTCGCAAGGCGAGCCTGGTTTAAGGCGTCTTCTTCAGCGGTTTCCGCACGTTCAAGGTTCGCGTTCGCAATTCTTTCTTGCTGCAAGGCTCTGTTGCGTTGTCGCTCCGCTTCCAATCTCCTTTCATCCGCGATCCGCCGTTCTTCCAAGGCGACGATTTTGGCGGAATCCGCGACCTGTCGCGCCAGGTTGGCTTGCCGTTCATTTTCTTTGGCAAGCTCAAAATTATCAACGGCATTTTGGCGTTCTTCATCGGCGGTTTGTTTGAGTTGGAGTGCGAAGATTGCGGCGACGACCGCGATGACCATCACCACGAGCAAAACAATCGCGCCGCGCTTCAACCTTCTGGCCGATTGTTCCTGTTCTTGAGCGCGTTTTTTTTCCGCTTCAGCGCGCAGGCTTTGCTCCTCGGCCAACGCTTTTGCTTGTGCAAGCTCATGCTGCCGCGCTTCTTCAATCGCCGCCAACTCGAGTTGATGAGCAAGTTGACTTTCCTCCAGAAAAGAGGTCGCTATTTCAAAATGCGGCGAATAGCGTGCAGCCCAAACAGCGTTTGGATGCGCCTTCTCCCGCCAGGCGAGGGCCATTTCCAAATCGGGATTGCGCCAGAGTCCGGCGCGGTCTTCTTTGTAGAGCACCGCTGTTTCCGCCAATCTTTTGTAGGTTCTCGCGGATTCGCCTTCCTCGTCCACCCATTTTTTGAGTCGCAGCCAATTGCGAATCAAGCTTTCATGCGAAATGTCGATGAGTGTGTGCGTGGAAATGGATTCCCTGACCGGCGGCATGAGAAAGGCGCGCCCCGGCTTGCGGAACGTTTCGACAATCGCCAAAACCTCGTCTTCTTCAGCTTCGGCGATTTCGCAAATTTGGGCAAGCGTTGCCGGGCGGCGAATTTCGCGATTCTCGGATTCCTTTTCGGTCAATGCCTTGAAAAGCTTTTCAGTGATTTGCTTGTTCCGTTTGCCGCGCAGTTCTTTGAAGGCTTCGTCGGCGTGTTTCGAGAGTGCGCGCTGCAAGCCGCCGATGCTTTCGTAGTGCTCAATATCGATGGGTTCGCCGTTCTTGCGGGCGCTTTCCCAAAAGTCCCAGGTGCGCATCAACGCATGCTGCAAAATGGGCAGTTGATCCGGGTTGTCGCCAACTTCGTTCAACACCCGGTTCGTCAATCTTGCGCTAATTTCTCCGCCGCCGACCTTGATCGGCCCGGAGATAGCCTGGCGACGCTGTTCTCGCGTCATGCGTGGAATCAAGTATTGGCCGTCGTTGATCGCTTCCGGCAGATCGCGGAATTGCGCGCAATCGCCGATGTAATCGGAGCGCATCGTCAGGACGACATAAATTGGCAGGGTTTCTTGCCAGGAGGCCTCGAGCAGGAGCTTGACAAAGGCCGCGGCTTCATCGTAACCCTTGATCGAATCCGTCCCGGACTTGAAGCGAAACAATTCTTCAAATTGATCAACAACCAGCAAAAGTTTTTCGTTTTGGGGGAGACGGGCATCCGTCACAGCTTCAATCAGGCCGACGGCGCCGCGCCGGAGCGCCGTTTCCGTGAAAATCTGGTGGGTTACGGTTTCTCCGCCGTTTTTGCTGTAAACGTCCGCTTCGTTGAGCGCTTTGGCCAAATTGGCGATTGGGTGGTTGCCTGGGCGAAAGATTGCGGTGCGCCAATGCGTCCCCGCTTTTAACATCATGCCGCCTTCCAGCCCGGGGAGCAGTCCGGCGCGCACCAGCGAAGATTTGCCGCTTCCCGACGTGCCGACAACCGCGAGAAAACGGTTTTTGCGCAAACGACTCAAAAGCTCGTCGCTCTGGCCGTCGCGTCCGAAAAACAGGTGATTTTCTTCTTTTTCAAAAGGACGAAGGCCGGGGAACGGATTGGCTTGCGGCGATTGTTGCGCGTTCATGAGCGCCTCCCGTCGCCGTTGCGAAGATCAGCGATAAAGGAAGTCAATGCTTCCGGACTAAAAGCCTTTTTTGCCCTAACGACTTCCGCTTCGTGCGTCCGAAACCGCTGTTTGCCCGGCGAACCGTCGTCGTCGATGTAAATCATTTTTGCATCCAGGGGCGTTTCGCGTCCATAGCCGCGGGTCTTGATCAGGTCGCGTAATTTGGAGCGCACCCAGCGTTCCGTGACTTGCCCGAAATAGATGACGACCGCATCACAAATCGTCAAATTCTCAATGTGCTCTTTGTGGAAGTCGGATTCGTCTTCTTCAGCATAAGTGCGGAGAACCTCGAAGCCGCTGTCGAAAAGAAAGTCGTTCAATGGCTGGACGGCGTCTTCGTCCGCATGGTCGTGAATCAAATAAATGTGCGCGGGCGATTCGCCCGACGGTTTGGTTTTGGCGGGCCTCAAAAGGTGCTTGATTTTATCTTCAGTGAATGTTTTGAGTTCTTCGAGCGGCGTTTGCAACAGGTCGAAGTTTTGCCGTGCGGGATCGCTGTTGCGCAAAGTTTCCACCCATTCTTCCTGCCTAGAATCAGAAATCTCCAGTTCCACGGGCAGCCAGACAATTTGATGGAAGTTCGGCCTTCGGGTTTGTTCAGCGGCAAGTTCTTTTTGAATAAAAGAGTTAGACGCCGTTTCTTCTTCCGGGATGGAAGCGTATTTACCGCCGACGAGATGGATGGAAATCAGTGACTGCTCAAGGTCTTGCTTGACTTGTTCGCGCAGGCGTTTTCCGTTCATCGGCAACGTTTCTTCCGGGAGTACGCAGTACCCGCGATGCACGAATTCTCGTCTAAGCTTTTGGTATTCGTCGTTAAGGTCTGTCGTGGTTGTGGCGAGATATATTGTTGCGGCGGGTTTTTGCTTGCCGTTCTCTTTGTGGCGACCGTTCGTCGAAGCTAATTCCGACAATAAATCTTTGACGTCCCAGGCGACGTCATCCAATTTCGCATAAAACCGTCTGCTTGCCTCCGGCCCAAACGCTCCCCAAAATTCTCTTGCTCTGCCAGTGACGTCATCGTATTGGTAAAATTCATAACCAAGCAGTTTTTGGAGCGGCTCCGGGTGCTCATCCAAAGGCAGGTGCGTTTTAATGATTTTGAAAACGCGGGATTTCGTCCCGATCTTGAGCTCGCCTTTCGCCTCAGCCTCGTGCAGAAACCCGTCGAGTTCCTTCATGCACCATTCGGATTTCACATATCGCGGCGACAGCACCGAGACCAGTATCGCGACTTCGGAAAACCTGCTTACGATTTCTTCCTGAACGTAGTCATTCCCCTGCAATTTCGGATCGCGCCAAATCTCCGGTTTTTCGCCGAGAAGCTGTTGCAGGCGAATTTCCAGGCAACGATGGAACTCGTCAATCCAGCCGCGTTGATCGGGACTCAGAGCCTGATTGTCGATATGCGCGTAACTGATAAAAAGGTCATTTGGAAATCTGCTGACACTCATGTCTGCTCCATTCCGCCCTGATTTATCTCGCTTTTGGTTCCTCTTTTAGGGGGTGGCCTATTAAGCTCCGACTTCCATGTCAGAGCATTTATTTCACCATTATTATCGGCTTTGGTTTCATTCTTAACGCGGTGTTTTTTGGGCAAATATTCGGACCGTTTCAGTATAGTCACAATATCAAAGTGACTTGAAAATGTCAATTCTTTTCAGCATGCGACCCGCGCTGCGTCGCGGTTAATCTTTAAACAAATCGAACAAACTTTTTTGGGGTTCATTGTGTCCAACAGGCGACGATGACAAACTTTTATCTATCCTGTAACCATTTTTCATATCATGCGTCTGATAGGAAGATTGCGCCGGATTTGACGGCGTGGTCGATTCTTGCCGATAAAATAAACGTCGAATTTGCAAAAACGACGTTTCTCCAGATACGCCTGATAGAGGAGGAGATTCATGATTCGCATCAATGAGCTTTCGAAAGTTTATACGACGGACGAAGTTGAAACCACCGCGCTCAACCACGTCAGTTTTGAGATTAGAGACGGGGAATTTGTTTCAATCATGGGGCCTTCCGGCTGCGGTAAATCCACACTTTTAAATATTCTTGGCTTACTTGACAACCCAAACGGCGGCGAGTATTTTTTTGTTGAAGAAGAAGTTTCAGATTACACCGAACGCCAGCGCGCCGAGCTGCGGAAAATGAACATCGGCTTTGTTTTTCAGAGTTTCAACCTTATTGACGAACTGACAGTGTTCGAAAACGTTGAATTGCCGCTGCTCTACCAGAACGTCCCGGGCGCGACGCGCAAACAGCGCGTTGAAGAAGCGCTCGAAAAAATGGAAATTATGCACCGGCGCAACCATTATCCCCAACAACTCTCCGGCGGCCAGCAGCAACGCGTCGCCGTTGCGCGCGCCGTCGTTGGTCGGCCAAAATTGATCCTCGCCGACGAACCTACCGGAAACCTCGACTCCAAACACGGCGATGAAGTGATGGAAATGCTCACTGAATTGAACGAAGACGGCACGACGATCATCATGGTCACGCACTCGCCTTCCTACGCCGAATACAGCCACCGCGTGATTCATCTCTTCGACGGGCAGGTGGTCACGGAGAATTTTAACAAGCAGTTTCGGGTATAAAGACCATTCTACTGCTTACCTCGAGTGTCATTCCCGTGTAAACGGGAATCTGTCGTTTTGTGCAATTGAAATAGGTTCTCGCCTGCGCGAGAATGACAAGTGATAAATGGCTCAAATTGAGCAAAAAATTGATCGATTTGGAAAGGGAGATTTCAAATGAAACAAATCATTCAGCGCGTTTTGACGCTTTTGATTCTTGCGCTTCTGACTGGCGGACTTCAGGCGCGGCAAGAGGCCGTTGCGAATATTAAAAACGTCTACCCGGAAGAGTTGCGAACCAATGGTTTTCGATTGGACAGCGCGGAAGAAATAAAGATCGAGATTGCTGGCATTCACTACATCGACGAACGCCGGGAAGATCGTTTTATGTTCGGCTACGGCTGGATTCTCAACAGCGAAACGCGAAAAGTAGTCTGGGAAATGGACGGCGCCGCTTTCCCGCGTCGAGGCCCGCGAGTTGAAGAATACACCGAAACGGTACGCTTGCCCGCCGGAACTTACGAAGCGTATTTTGCTTCCTTCCCTTATTACTTTCGCGACAATGATGATGGCTGGCATTCAAGCTCAGGACAATGGTGGTCGCGCGGCATCGTCTCCAACATTTTTCGGGGCATTTTCAATCGCGACGATGAGGAATATGATGATTTAAGTCGCGATTTCTATTTCCGCATCACAGCAGACGGTCGCTCAATTTCGAAGAACGAACTGAACGAGAAAATTGAAACGCAGAGAAAAGACGCGCTGGCTTTTGTTTTCGCCAATCGCGACGAAATGTACGAGCGCGTCGGCTTCACGCTTTCAAATTCACTTGAGCTCGATCTCTACGCCGTCGGCGAAGCGCGCCGAGACGGCAATTTCGATTATAGCTACATCATGAACGCCGAGACGCGCGAAAAAGTCTGGCGACTGGATTACCGCAATTCCGAACGTGCAGGCGGCGCGGTGAAAAATCGCATGGCGCAAGAAACGATTACGCTGCCCGCCGGCAAGTACGTCGCCGTTGTGGTAACGGACGATTCGCATTCGCCGCAGGAATGGAATTCACCGCCACCCTACGACCCCGCTTTTTGGGGATTGAAGATTTCTTCCAAGAACGCCGACGCCCGGCGTGATTTTCAAGCCTACGATTATGAAGACACGACCTTTAAAAACGCCTTCGTCTCGTTCACTAACGCCCGTGATGACGAATTTTTTGAAAAGGGTTTTACGCTGAATCGCGAGATGAAACTTCACATCTACGCCATCGGTGAAGGTCGCGACGGCGAAATGTTTGACTACGGCTGGATCGTCGATGCGAACTCTCGCGAGAAAGTCTGGGAGATGAAACTTCGCGATACGGAGCACGGCGGAGGCGCTGAGAAAAACCGACTCTACGACGAGACGGTTACACTCTCACGCGGAAATTACATCGCATATTTCGTCACCGACGATTCGCACTCCTATCGCGACTGGAACGCTTCGCCGCCATATGATCAGGAACATTATGGGCTGAGTGTCATGCCGGCGGATGCGAATTTTTATTCCAGCGACGTTTCGGAGTACAAGCCGGAAAACGACCCGAACGTGCTGGCGAGAATTATCCATGTCCGCGACGAAGAATATGAGCGCAAACGCTTCACTCTGGATCGCGACGCACAAATTCAAATTTACGCGCTTGGCGAGGGAATGGACGGCAAAATGTATGATTTCGGCTGGATCGAAAACGCCGAGACGGGCAAGGTGGTCTGGGAAATGGAATATGATGACACTGATCGTGCGGGCGGAGCCAGAAAAAATCGGATGGTTAGCGAGAGAATATCATTGGATCGCGGCGAATACATCGTCTTTTATGAGTCCGACGACTCGCATTCGTTTAACGATTGGAACGCCTCGCCGCCGCACGACCCGACGAATTGGGGCATTACCATCACATTAGTGCGTCGCTAACCACTGCTGTGGAGTGTTGGATTAATGGAACGCTGGATTGTGGGAGTGATTTTTCATCAATCCACTAATCCAGCATTCCATTATTCCAAATAGTCGTCAACCCCCGTTACTGCCGGAATCGATTAAGAGCTAATCGCAATCCAAATCGCTTTTGCAGCGGCGCATAGTTCACCGCTCTCAGAAAAAATCGCCGTCCCTGCATAAAGCTTGCGCTCTTCTCGTCCAATTTCCCATCCAATAACGCGATAATTTCTCCCGGAATCTAACGATTGATTTAACTTGGCTGTCATCGTGCCGAGCACTGCCGGAACCATGCCGTTTTGGGCAAAGGCAAAAGCGCCTGGACAATCCAGCGCCGCCCAAACGAATTCCGAACGCACTTTTCCGTCGGAGTTGCTCAAAGAATCATGCGGAGCCCAAAGAGCCGCAACGAGACGTTGATCTTTGGTTGGACCGGCGAAAATGCGCAGACCGTCGTTGGCTTTCCGCTCGGGGCCGCAGACAAAGCAGGTCGGGAAAATATGCGATTCGAATCCGGCGTAGTTTTGTGAAGCGGGAATTGTTTCTTCCACGGACGGCGGCGGCGGAACGTCTAACTCCAAGCTTGAACGACTGGCTGACATGATGAGGGCATTGCCGCTTGAGACGTTTACTTCCCTCCCTGACTCATTCGCCGAAATAGTCAGATTTTGATTCAAAGGAATCGGTTTTCTCAGTCTGACTTCGACGCAACCGCCGAGCGATTTGGCCGCCAAGCCGCAGGTGTAACCCCCGTTGCCGGAATCCGGCGGGCCGCAAAATCGCCCATCCACGTAAATCGCTTGCTGCATTGGTTTACTCGCCGTCTTCCGGCTGACGCTGCGCCATGCGTTGATCCATTAACAACAACGCCGAAGAATCGTCGCCGATCATTTTGATCTGCTCGACAATGTCGCTGGCCGTTTTTTCTTCTTCGACCTGCTCTTCGATAAACCATTGCAGCATCACCTGCGTTGGATAATCTTTTTCTTCCAAAGCAATTTCGTAGAGATCGTTGATCGTCCCGGAAATTTTTTTCTCATGCGCCAGAGCATGTTCAAAAACGTCCAACGGCGACGCAAATTCGATTTGCGGCTGACCAATAGCTTGCAGTACAACGCGCCCTTCGCGATCTTGCAGAAAATCGACGATCTTCATGGCGTGCATCACTTCCTCGCGCGACTGCTGACGCATCCATTGCGCAAAGCCGCCCAAATTTTCTGCATCAAAATAAGCGGACATCGCCAGATACGCCCACGCTGAGGCGAATTCATGTTTTATTTGCTCGTTGAGCGCGTCTTCCATTCTTTTGCTTGGCATTTTTTCTCCTTTCAGTGGTTATAGATTTCATCTCAGCACCCCAGGTTTTCGGTCAAAACATTATTTAAAATCAAACAGAACAATCTGCTCTTATACAATGATCCCTGCAAGCCTCTCACAACCAAGCGGTCTTCATCAATCTCCGCGGCCAATTTGCTCTGTTAAACAACAGTTCCAAGCCCGGATTTTGTTCATTGTTCCCCAAAACTGTTGGTGTGTTTTTCTAAAATAAGGTCTATAAAACCAGTCAAATTAGTGGAGAAGACGTTGTTCCCGGCGACAGTTTTTTTCGTTCTCGAAATAAGCGCCAATTTAGTCGCATCAATGAGTTGGCCGGTCTTTTTCAACTTCTCCAGACTTTGTGCGGATGGGTTGGTTGTTAATTTAATCTCAATGCCCCAGAGTTCGCCTGAAATAATCAAAACCAAATCCAGCTCTTCGCCGTCCTTTGTGCGGAGAAAATACGGACCATCGAACTGAATGTCGCGGTTGTTCAAAAAAATGATGATTTGCTCTATGACCCAGCCTTCCCAACTAAAACCGACCCACGGTTGAGTTAGTAAGTCGTTTATGCCTCGCACATTGAGCAGGCTATGTAAGAGTCCTGAGTCTCGCCAATAAACTTTGGGACTTTTGATAAGTCGCTTTTTGATATTGGCGTAAAACGGGGGCGTGGTGCGAATCAAATAAGCGCGCTGCAGATAGTCAAGATATGAATTTGCCGTGTGGTAACTGACGCCCAAACTCTTGCCCATTTGACTGGCATTCCATACCTGGCCGTGAATGGCGGCGACCATCTTGAAAAACCGTTTCGTGACATGCGGTTTTGCGGGTAAACCCCACAACGGAAGATCCCGCATTGCAAGTAAATCCAGGTAGTTTTGCTGCCAAATCGGAAATCCGCTTTTCTTCAACGGGCCGCCGTCCGGATAGCCGCCGTGTAACCACATCTGGTTTTCCGGTACATCGCTCACTTCTTGAATTGAAAACGGGGCGAGCTCACATATTGCAATCCTGCCGGTCAAAATTTCAGAGACTTGATGCATCAATTCCGGCGAAACGGAGCCTAAAATTAGAAATCGCCCGTTCCGGGTTCTGCTCTCATCCACGGCGCTTCTTATTCTTGGAAAGATTTCCGGAAAATTTTGCGCTTCATCGAGAATGACCAATCGGTCGGTTTCTACGAGTTCGGGCCATTGTAAATCGAGTCGCACTTTGTCTTCTTCCAACTCGAGATCGTAGTAGGTCGTTGACAATGATTTGGCCAATGTCGTTTTGCCGACTTGTCGTGGTCCCAAAAGAGCCGCCGCAGGGAAATTTCTCAATCGGCTGCGAATACATTCAGATATTACACGTCGAATCATTTTCCAAAATAGAAATCGATTTCTAATTTGTCAACTTTTTGTTATCGGCAAAACTTCAAAAATTAAATTGCTTTATCTTCGCGCAGGCGGGAACGGGCATGACATTTATGAATAGCCCAAGCTAAGACGAGAATAACAAACGAAGTCTTCTTATCAACCAGACATTCCGCACACGAGATTTGGAAATACAGACAATTTCCTTTTCTCATTAACAGTCTCCTTCAGGGCGTGGAGAAGGTGAGAATGGTTTCACCGAAACCCGGCTTGAAAGCCGGAGCTAATGAAAAACAAAATCAGGCTTGAAAGTATATTGCAAACAAGCCAAAATCGTCGAAAAAGCATCCCGTCAAACAAATGATTTCAAATGCGCCGATTGACGGGCGAAATGTCGGATCATCAAACGCCAGCCGATTTTTTTGATCAACGTTGCTTTTAAAAGCGCTTTTAGTTTGAAGAAACGGCGCTTTTTGTATTCTTTCGAAAACCCTTGGAATTGAAATTTTTGTGGAACGGTCTAATGACTCCATCGCCAAGTTTTTCTGAACGTCAGGCTTCTCGCTTTTTACTTGAACTTTTCAATATCAAACCGAGCGTTATGAAACCGCTCGTGAGTTACTGTGATCAGAATTTTTTTGTGCAATCTTCAAACGGCTCTTTCGTTTTCAAAATCGCCAACTCCGATACGCCCAGGCTTGAGCTAGAAGCGCAGGTCGCGATTTTAGACCATCTCCAGAACAAAAACGATTCTGACAGCGTCAGATTTCCCGCGCCTCACAGATCGACTAACAATTTAGCGATTGAACGTGTTGTTGGGCGGAATGATCAGCAATATTTAGTCTGGTTGGTTTCGTGGATCGAAGGCGGGATGTGGGCGGATGTACAGGATCAAAACCTGCCGTTTCTCAAAAGCCTCGGCGCACTGTTCGGCGGCATGACCAAAGCCCTGTCTGATTTTGAGCATCCGGGAGCCATGCGTCGCTTTGCATGGGACTTGGTTTATGCGCTCGATGCTCGACGCTTCGTTAATGACATTTATCCGCCGCGCCGAAGAACGCTGGTCGAGTATTTTCTTTTGCAATTCGAAAACGCCGTCCTCCCTCGGCTTGGCGATCTTCGTCGCAGCGTCATCCACAACGACGGCAACGATTACAATGTTCTCACAAGAAAAAACTCAAATGAAACCGTCATTGCCGATGCAGTGATTGATTTCGGCGATTTGGTTTTCTCAAACACAATTTTCGAACTCGCGGTGGTTTGCGCTTATGCAATTCTGGATAAAAGCGATCCAATTGAAACCGCGAGCGCTGTCGCGAAAGGATTTCACGCCGAGTTTCCGCTCAATGAAGATGAAATCGAAGTTCTTTTTTATTCGATGTGCGCGCGGCTTTGCGTCAGCGTCTTGAATTCGGCGCGGCGCAGCAAGTTGGAGCCGGATAACGCATACATACAAATCAGCGAAAAGCCCGCCTGGGATGCGCTGGAAAGATTGATCACTATAAATCCAGAGCAGGCGATTAGCTCGTTTCGTCGAGCCTGCGGCCTTGAGCCGTTTCCCCAAAAATCAAATTCCGATGAAATTTTGCATCGCAGGCGGAAAAACCTCGGGCCGTCTTTGAGCATTTCCTATCAAAAGCCGCTCAAAATCGTTCGCGGGGCGATGCAGTATCTTTTTGATGATCGCGGCGAAACTTATCTCGATTGCGTCAATAATGTCAGCCATGTCGGGCACGGCCATCCGCGCGTCGTTCGCGCCGCTTCTGAGCAAATGGCGATTTTAAACACGAACTCGCGCTATTTGCATGACAATATTATCGATTTTGCTGATCGCTTGGCGGCAACCTTGCCGGAGCCGCTCAGCGTTTGCTTTTTCGTCTGCTCCGGCAGCGAAGCGAATGAATTGGCTCTGCGCTTGGCTCGAACGTATACGGGAAATCGTGATCTCATCACAGTCGACGGGGCTTATCACGGCAATACTGCGGCGTTGATTGAAATTAGCCCTTACAAGTATGAAGGCCCGGGCGGATTCGATCAGAAGACGCATGTTCACAAAGCAATTATGCCGGACGTTTTTCGCGGGCCCTATAAAAAATCCAATGAAAACGCGAGCAAAAAATACGCACAGCACGTTGCGGAAATTATCGACAAATTGAAAGAAAACGGACACGCTCCGGCGGCGTTTATTTGCGAATCTATGCTCGGGTGCGGCGGGCAAATCATTTTGCCGGAGAATTATTTGGGGCAGGCGTTCAAGCACGTTCGCGCAGAAGGCGGCGTTTGCATCGCGGACGAAGTGCAGGTCGGTTTTGGGCGTGCGGGATCGCACTTCTGGGCCTTTGAAATGCAAGACGTCGTCCCGGATATTGTGACGTTGGGCAAGCCGATTGGCAACGGACATCCGCTGGCGGCGGTGGTGACAACGCCGGAAATCGCGGCGGCATTCAACAACGGCATGGAGTATTTCAACACCTTTGGCGGCAACCCCGTGTCCTGCGCCGTCGGTCTGGCGGTCTTGGACGCTATTGAGCACGACCAATTGCAGCAAAATGCGCTCGAAGTTGGCGGTTATTTATTGGAACGCCTCCAAAGCTTGAAAAACAAGCATCAAATTGTCGGCGACGTGCGCGGTCAGGGATTGTTCCTCGGCGTCGAATTCATCCGTCCGTCCGACGAATCGAATTCGCTCACGCCCGCCGCTAAAGAAGCGTCCGAAATTGTGGAGCAAATGAAGGAACGCGGCATTCTTCTGAGTACGGACGGCCCGCTGCACAATGTCATCAAAATCAAACCGCCGATGACATTCTCGAAGCAAAACGCCGATCAAGTGGTTGATGAGCTCGGAGAAATTTTGAAGGACTACAACTGAGACCGCCGCTTTAAAAATTCTCGCAGGGCGCCGTCCAGGGGTTTGGCGGTTGAGAGCGCTTCGTAGAAAATGTGTAAATCGTGGAGTTCTTTTCGCAACGTTTGCAGGTGTGCGGTGAGGTTCTTTTTGTAAGACGTGCGCATCTCATCGGCGTTGACCTGCATTGCTTGCCCTGTCTCCAAATCTTCAAAATCCACCACGCCTCGCCAGGAAAATTCCAACTCATTTTGCGCGATAATTTGAAAAAGCATCACCTCATTTCGCATGGCGGCGAGCTTTGCAAGCGATTCGCGGATTTCTCCATCGACTTCGTGCATGTCGCTGACGAAAATGATCATCGAGCGGTTGCGGCCGTTCAAACCGAGACGCGGTTCTAGGGAACGCCATTCCGGCCATTTCCCGGAAGGACGGATTTTTTCCAGATGATGCAGGAAGCGATGTAAATGCTGCGTGGTGTGCCGCAGGGGCAAGTTGTGCGATTCCGTCCCGTCAATTGCGGTCAGCCCGATGGCGTCGCCTTGATTAAAAGCGAGGTAGCCCAGGGATGCGAGCAGAAATCTCGCGTAGTCGAACTTTGAAAGCCCGTCGTCCTGGTGCAGCATCGATGCGCTGGCGTCGAGAATGAAATGAACGCCAATGCTCGATTCGATTTCGGATTCGCGAACGTAGTAGCGGTCGGAGCGGGCGAACATTTTCCAGTCGATGTGCTGCGGATCGTCGCCTGGCTGGTAGCTGCGATATTGGCTGAATTCCAGCCCCGCGCCCGGCTTTGGGCTATGGTGCATTCCCAGCATAACGCCCTCGGCGACGCGCTTGGCGATCAATTGCAAATCGCGAATCGCAGCCAGCGTTTTGGGGTCGATGAATTGATAAGACGAGACGGACATTTGAAGCTCGCAATGTTTAGGGCGACGGCTTGGCTCTTGTTTATTTCAATAGTAAGGATGATTCAACTTGCCAAACTGTTGTCAGGATTTTAGTATTGAGCAATTTTTAGCAGGGATTTTCAAACGAAATGCGAGCGAAAAGAAATGTTAAGTTCAAAATGTTTCGACAAGAAGCGATTTGGTTTGGTTGTTTGTTTGGTCTTTTCCGGTCTGTTTCTAAGCTGCCAAACACAGGAAGGCGCAGTCAGCGAGGCAAACGGTCAGGAAGCGGGCGCTGATGTTGAAAAGCGATTAGCGGACATGGGAATTACGCTCGTCTCGCCGGAGCCGCCAACTGCGAATTTTGTTCGCGCCGTGCGGACGGGCAATTTGGTTTTTATGGCCGGTCACGGTCCGCGCAAACCTGACGGCGGTTTGATTACGGGCAAGGTTGGCCGCGATCTGGATTTGGAGCAAGCAAAAGAAGCGGCAAAATACACGGGAATCAGCATTCTTTCCTCACTGAAGGCGGCGATTGGCGATTTGAATAAAGTCAAGCGCGTGGTCAAGGTGCACGGTATGGTGAACGCAATGCCGGATTTCACTCAACATTCGCAGGTAATGAACGGCTTTTCGGATTTCATTGTCGAAGTTTTTGGCCCGCGCGGTAAACATGCGCGAGCAGCCGTCGGCATGGGATCGTTGCCGCGCAACATGGCTGTTGAGATTGAAGTGATTTTTGAGGTGGAAGATTAGCTGGTTTGCCGGGGCTCCTTTCGGCTAACATAGCGTTGATGTCGGCAATTCCAAAAACGATCTTCCTCGCATATCATTCTGTGGGAATCTTTTTACTCGAAAGCACGCGACTAAAAAGATTCTTCCAGAATGACACGCAAGGGACTTGCGTTATTCCTCACTTATTACCAATCACTTCCCTTCTTCGTCTTCCGGTTCAGGCTCTTGCTCGTTCAACCAATCCTTGCGCAATTTATCCTGCTTGCCTGAAGTTTTTTCGAGCTTTTGAATCTTGAATTTGTCAGGCTTTGCCTCAGCCAGCGTGACTTTGAATTGCTTTAAGTGCTCGCGCCGAAAAACGGTCACTTCGATTTGGTCGCTCGGCTGATATTTTTTAAGTGTTTGGTCGAGATTCTCCGCATGAACGCGGCGACCGTCGATGGCAACGAGAAGATCGTCTCTATCCAAGCCTGCCTCGAATGCCGGAGATTCCGGTACAACGTTTGAAATTCTGGCGTGGTTTTCATCGCCTCGCAAGCTCAGGCCCAACCAAACTTTTGGGGATTTCTTGTCAACTTCCCGCACCAATTCCAGCCCGGCGTGTTTTAAAAAACGGTTGTAATCAATTTCCTCAACGCCGTCTACGTGCGCATCAAAAAACCATGTGAAATCTCCGCCAGTAACTTGATTGATTGCCCGTAACATGCCGTCCTCAGGCATGCCGCGATCTTTCTGCGCGTAATTTTCATTGAGATGGCGCATGACGTCATTCAGTGATTTTTTGTTTTTTGTAATACCGCGAATTTCAAGATCAAGCAGCAAGCCCAGGATAGAGCCCTTGGTGTAAAATGAATAGTAGGTGTTGGGCGGCGCCTGGCCCATGCTTTTGTTCCAGCTTTCCCAGCCGACTTCCGCTGTGGACATCACTTTTCGGCCATAAGTATTTTCATAGCCGCGAATAGAGCGCGCCAGATTTTCGAGATGTTTTTCCGTTTCCAAAAGCCCGCAGCGCGTGAGCGTCAAGCCGGTGTAGTAACTCGTGACGCCTTCGTGGATCCACATCATCGAAGTGTAATTCTCTTTGGAATAATCCGGCGGATAAAGCGCTGCCGGGCTAATGCGTTCGACGTTCCAGACGTGAAAAAATTCGTGTGAAGTCACGCCTAAAAAGCCGTCATAAAAACGCTCGTCGTCAAAATCTCCCGGGCCTCGCACAATAGAAGTGGAGTTCTTATGCTCGACGCCGTGGCCGAAGCGGTAGGGCACGATGTGGTACATAAAAAGATAGTACTTCATCGGCAGGTCTTTCATAATTGCAACCTGCTCCACGACAATTTTTTTGACGTCCTCGACGATTTTCTCGCCATCGTAATTGCCTTCGCCCTGGATGGCAATGTCGAATTTTGTCCCCTTGTGGTTGAAAGTCAGGAGATCAAAAGTTGCGCTCGTTAAAATAGGCGAGTCGACGAACTCATGGTAGTCTTCGCTGGTGAAAGTTTGCGTCGCTTCGTCGAAAGGCATTGCCGTGGCGGTGCGCCAATCCGCCGGTTTTTCTATTTTTAGCTCAACCGGGAGCGATTCCTTGCCGGGAATATACATGAAGCAGGTGATTGGGTTAATGTAAGCTTCTATGTCGTCGAGATAGCTCGACCCGGCGTCGAGTTGCCGCGCGTAGTATTTGTAGCGGGTTATGATCTTTTCAGCGCCGTTTAGGGTCACGCGCCATGTGTCTTTATCAGATTTTCGGAACTCGAGCGGTTCTCCGGCCTCGTTGAAAGCCTGAAAGCCAACGACGTTTTTGGAATAGTTTTGAATGACGTAACGACCGGGCCGCCAAGCGGGAATTCGAAAATCGATGCTCTCGGTTTTCGGCGCTTCGACTGTGGTTTCGATGTGCAGATAATGAGAGTTGGGTTCCTTCCAGCTTAAAACGTAGTTCATTTTGCTCTGCGTTAGGGCTTGAGAATGCATTGCGGCAACGGTGAAAATGAATGCAAAAGTTGCGGACTTCGGGTATCGCATTTTGGACTCGGCTCTGTTTGACTTGTTGATGAAGTTTTGATTTCAATTTGTGCGTTATGCGCGACAAATGAAATTTGTTTCTAACTAAGTTTCTGACCAACCTTGACGTTGTCGGGACTCCGAACCTCGGCAAAGTTATCATAGCGGTCGCTTTCGGATCAAGACCCAAGCGAGGTTGGGAAGCTGGTCAATTACGCCAATGAGTGCATTAATTGTCTTTTTTTATATGATTGGTGAGTCTTTTTTGGCTTGGGAAAGACGCACTGTTTACGTGATTTCGACAGGGAGAAACAACTTGCTTTTGTAGGGGCGCCCGGTTATCTTACGGCGCTTTTTTAGGCAGGAACCGAGAAAATACATGTCAAAAATAATAGCAATTGCAAATCAAAAAGGGGGGGTGGGCAAGACCACGACGACAGTCAATTTGTCCTCGTGTATCGCGGTGGCCGAGCACGCCGTGCTCAACATCGATATTGACCCGCAGGCGAACACCACCAGCGGCTTTGGAATCAACTCGCAGGAAGTAGAGCGCAGCATTTATGAAGTGATTGTTGAGAGTCAGGACGTCAACAATGCGATTATAAAAACCGAGCTTGACTATCTGGATTTAGTGCCGTCGCATGTGAGATTGGTCGGAGCTGAGGTGGAACTCGTGAGCGCGATGTCCAGAGAGAAAATTTTGGAGCGCGCGCTGAGAAATCTGAAGCGTGACTACGACTACGTTTTTATCGATTGCCCTCCGTCTCTCGGGCTTTTGACATTGAACGCGCTCACCGCCGCAGACTCCGTTTTGATTCCCATCCAGTGCGAATATTACGCACTCGAAGGATTAAGCCAGTTGTTGAACACGGTACGGCTCGTTCAAAAGCACCTGAATCCTCGGTTGGAAATTGAGGGCGTTTTGTTGACGATGTTTGATAATCGTCTAAACTTGAGCAGGCAAGTTGCTGAGGACGTCAGAACGTATTTTGGGGAAAAAGTATTTAAAACCGTTGTTTTTCGAAACGTTCGTCTGAGCGAGGCTCCGAGCCACGGCAAGCCGATTATTTTGTATGACGCCGTTTCAATGGGATGCGAAAACTACATGAGCCTTGCAAAAGAGGTGTTAAATAATGGCCACGCGGCGACTGGGTAGAGGGCTTTCCGCCCTGATTCCGGAAATGAGCGCAACTCCCGCCGTTGCGAACAAAGAAAGTTTGATCGAAATTGAAACCGCACTTATTTCTCCCAATCCGTTTCAACCCCGCCTTGACTTCGAACCCGAAGCCCTGCAAGCATTAAAGAATTCTATTTCTGAAAATGGCTTGGTCACGCCGATCACCGTCCGACCGCTCGGCGATGAATACCAACTCATCGCCGGAGAGAGACGCTTGCGTTCAGTTCAGGAATTAGGGTATGAAAAAATCCCGGCTTATATCCTGAACGTTCAGTCCGACGAAGAAATGTTGGAACTCTCACTCGTGGAAAACATCCAGCGTGAGAATCTGAATCCCATTGAAGAAGCTTTGGGGTACCAGCGTCTGATCGAAGAGTGTCAGTTGACGCAAGAAGAAGCGGCGCGTAAAGTTGGCAAGGATCGCGCGACGGTGGCGAATTTTCTGAGATTGCTGAAGCTGCCGGACAAGATACGCGAGAGCGTCAAGCGTTCCGAGATTTCCGCAGGGCATGCAAGGGCTATTCTGACTTGTGCGACGACGCAAAGAATGCTCGAGGTTTGGAGCGTTGTATTGAAGAAAGGGTTGAGCGTCCGTCAAGCAGAGAAATTGTCGCGTGAGACAAAAACGCCGCAAAAGAAGTCGCCGCCGTCAAGGAAAGAGCGGCAGAACCGTCTCGAGTTGGATGAGATTGAAGACAAGATTCGGCAGGTTTTCGCAACGCAGGTGCGCGTCGTCACGAAAGGCGGCAAAGGGACGATAGAATTAGATTTTTATGATGAGAATGACTTTGAGAGAATTGTTGAAAAACTACTCAAGTCTATGTAAAGAAAGAATTTGGGATAAAAAAGAAGTATTAAGTTTTTTTATTAATTTATCAGCTTGGCAACTCAGAAAAAAGTTGACTTTTAGTTTGCCGTTATTTATGTTCGCTTTCTTGAAAATCAACCGTTTTGTGGCCCAACGCTTTTAAATTCTATCATGGCAACAAGGAGACCGAAAAAGCTTTCGGTTCTTTTAATTCCTGACGATAACGCCGAACCGTTTAGTTTTCGACTAAATATTCGCGTTGTGCGCATGTTGATTTTGTTCCTTGTCATTCTATTTGTTCATGTTGTTGCCGGCGGTTATTCGTACTGGCGATGGTATAGCGCTCATCAGGAGAATAAGAAGCTCAATAGCGATAATGCTGAGCTGCTCGAGGATAATAAAAGAGTTTATGTCCTCCAGGAGCGATTTAGTGATCTTAACAAGCGCTATGCTCGAATATTGGGTTTGCTTGGCGTGCCAGGGGAAAACGGCGTTTCTCTTCCGCTGAAAGATATTGACGCGTCAGTTGATGATGCTGGTGATAGTCGGGATGTAAGTGATTTGTCTGCAGGCGCATCGAGTCAGCCCGCAAATCGCGTTGGTACGAAGACTGGCTTTCTATTTCCCAAAAAGACAAATGTACACGCCTATGCGCCGTCACTGCCCACTCTGTTGCCAGTAGATGGTTTGCTGTCGAATGATTTTTCTCATAATGTCGCATCGCTCGGAGTTTTGGGTTTGGGTGCGGCCGGGCGCCACCCCGGAATTGATATTGCGGGCCCGCGAGGGACGGAGATTGTTGCAGCCGGGGCCGGGATGATCGTTTTTGCAGGGTGGACGTCTAAATACGGAAATATTGTCATCATCCATCACGGCGACGACTTGTTTAGTTACTACGCTCATAATAGCAAGCTTTTGGCTTCAGACAGGATGTATGTAAAAAAAGGAGATGTGATTGCGCAACGAGGCGATTCAGGTTCTACTTCAAAAGGACCGCATCTTCATTTTGAAATTTGGAAGGATGGCAAGCCTGTCGATCCTCGGGAATATATTCTTGCCTTCCAGGCGGATAATAGCTGAAGAAGTACTTTTAGGAGTCATTAATAGAAATGCTTGGTGGTAAGAGAGAAGGGGATGATTTTGATCGTTCCGGCGCTGATTTAAATACCATAGTTGGAAAAGGAACTTATTTTGAAGGCGCTCTCAAGGTCCAGAGCAGCATCCGCGTCGACGGCAAATTAAAAGGACGACTGACCACCGGGGAATCCCTTGTGGTTGGCAAGGAAGGAGAGATTGACGGAGAGGTCGCTGTAAAAAATGCGATCATTGGCGGCAAGGTGAGAGGGAAGATTCACGCAAGCGGCCGGATAGTGTTGGAAGAGAAGTCGCTGTTTCATGGCGAGCTCAAGACTGCCAAGCTTGTTATTAATGAAGGCGCTGTTTTTGAAGGCGTTTGCTCTATGGGACAGTCTGACGGCAAGGCTCCGTTTGGCAATGGCGAAGCTGGCGCGAAGTCACTGCTTGGCGCTCCGAAAAAAGGCGCTCCAATGCCTCAGAAGAAGTGAAAAGTGATAACGAAAAAGAATCAAGCAAAACTCACGAATTTCTACGATATACTGATTTAGGAATAAGATTCGCACTTTCGATTCTGGTTTGTACGTACGCAGGATATTGGCTTGATTCCAGGCTTTCGACCCTGCCTCTCTTTTTGATTATCGGAGCATTGTTTGGCGCTGCGGGCGGTTTTCTCGCCATCTATCGTGCAGCGTATCCCTCTCCAAAAAATAATAACCAGAGCAAAAATGGCTGACTTCGGCAGGTTTTTCGCGCTTGCATTTGCAGGCGTTGGGCTGATGACGGCTCTTGCGGTAATACCGCTTTCTCGGTCGCACGGCCCAGAGACGTGGATGGCGGTCATTATGGGGAGTTTGGTTGGTTTAACCACAATAGTCATTGCTTATTTCTTCAATAGACGAGCGTTTCTGGTGAAGGAAAAAAGCATGATGAAAGTCTTTTTTGTCGGAATGTTTTTACGGTTTGCGGTGGTTGCCGTTTGTTTTTTGATTGTAATCGCTTGGACGGATTTTAACCTTGTTGCTTTTGCCGTAACCGTCATAAGTTGCTACATGATTTTGCAGATTTACGAAGTTGGATACTTGAAGTCTAAGTTGGCAAATAAGAAGCGCGAATAATATGTTATTGAGCTTGCTGTCATTCCTGAACCCCAATTTTTCAAGCCCGTCAAGTGAGTCCGGCGACGGAGAAGGCTTTGATATTCTCCATCACATTCTCGATCAAGTCGTTGTGCCGCTGCCTACTGTGTTTGGCATAGATTTGAGCCTGACGCTGCATACGCTGTGGATGTGGGGCGTCGCAATTGTTCTGATGCTTTTGTTGACGTCATTGTTCGGTAAAAAGCGCCTTGTGCCGACCGGCATGGCGAATGCGTTTGAAGCGATCGTCGTCTTTTTGCGCGAAGATGTTGTCAATAATTATCTTGGCAAAGACGGCCGCCGATTCGAACCTTTCATTTTGACGATCTTCTTTTTTATACTCTTCAACAATCTCGTTGGGTTGGTTCCCGGAGGGGCTACTCCAACGAGTGATCTTAGCGTGACGCTGCCTTTGGCGATCATGGTTTTTGTGGTCGGAACGGCGGCGGGAATGCAGGCGAACGGCGTTTTGGGTTTCTGGAAGGGCCTTATTCCTTCCGGCGTGCCGGGATTTATTCTGCCGCTGATAGCAGTTTTGGAAGTCCTGAGCCTGTTCATCAAACACGCTGTTCTTGCCATGCGTTTGTTCGCCAACATGACGGCGGGACACATTGCCATTCTCGCATTGATTTCCATAATTTTCATTTTTCAAAGCTGGGTGATAACGCCGTTCCCGATTATCACCGCCGCGATTATTGGGCTTTTAGAGACCCTGGTTTCGGTTTTGCAAGCATATATTTTTACGCTGCTCTCATCCGTTTTTATTGGAGCGGCGCTTCACCAAGATCATTAATTGAACATTCAAATAATTTTCTAACAAGAAGTAATCTAAAAGTAATTTCGAGGAGGTTTTCCTGATGGAACCCATGGATCCTACTGCTTTGGCGTATTTGGGTGCTGGAATTGGCGCAGCAGGCGCGGTAATTGGCGTTGGCGTTGGTATTGGTAAACTCGCGGCTTCCGCGATGGAAGGCATTGCACGTCAGCCTGAAGCTTCCGGCGATATTCGCGGTGCGATGATTCTTACCGCGGCTCTGATTGAAGGCGTTGGCGTTATCGCATTGATCGTTTGTTTACTTCTCACCTTCAAATAAAAAAACATAGGCGCAAACGATGGATTTATTAACTCCAAATCCAGGGTTGATGCTTTGGACCACGGTGACGTTTTTGTTGCTGTACGGCGTTCTTTATAAGTTCGCCTGGGGACCGCTGCGTGAGGCCCTCGATGAGCGTGAGCGCAAAATCCGCGAGTCGCTCGAAAAAGCCGACAAGGCTCAGGAGCAGGCGGACGAGTCTCTCAAGAAATATGAAGAGATGATGGCGAAAGCCCGCCAGGAATCGCAGGAATTGATCGAGAAAAGCAAGAAAACTGCTGAAAGTCTGCGCGAAGATATGATGAAAAAAGCGCGGAGTGATGCTGATGGTTTGCTGGAACGCGCCAAGAACGAGATTTCGTTAGAGCGCGAGAAGGCGATCACAGAAATCAAAAATCTTGCTGTTGACCTTTCGATTTCGGCGACGGAAAAGGCGATTGGCAAAGCTCTTGGCAAAGACGAACACGAAAAGCTGATTTCCGAAGCGCTCAAAGAGATGGGGGAAGCCAATTGAAAGCGACGGTTTTAGCACGCCGATACGCGAAGGCGCTCTTTGAACTTGCGGCTGAAAAAAAAGCTCTCGAGACGATTGCAAAAGAAGTTGTTTCGTTTCAAAAACTTCTGTCCGGCAGTCCGGAGTTGCACTATTTTTTCCTTTCCCCCGAGGCGGGCAAGACGGGAAAAAAGAAGCTCATCGAGAACAATTTTCAAGATCGCTATTCGACGCTTTTCGTAAATTTTATGTTCGTGCTTCTTGAAAAAGGGCGGCAACATATTTTTGAAGAAGTTGCAGCCGAATTTCAGCGCTTTTTCGATAAGCATCTCAATCGTATGCACGCAGCGACGACCACGGCGGTGCCAATGTCCGAGAAAGACAAAACATCTCTGCAAAGCGTATTGACCAATCAATATAAAGCAGATTTTGAGGTAGAGAATTTTGTCGATCCGGAAATTCTTGGCGGCCTGATTTTGCAAGTTGAAGGCAAAGTGTTTGACGCAAGTGTGCGCAATCAACTCGACCAACTCAAAGGCCGAATGCGCCAGCAGCAAAACTAACGCTGTTTCGCTCAGCCTTTTCTTTGACGAATTTTTGCTGAATAGGCGCGCCGTACTCATGTTTTGAGATACGGCTGCCGGATTTTTTCAGCATGAATGCGTCGATAGTGAATTCTTATATTATACAATACTTATGGCCGGCACGGGATAGTGCGGGCGGTACGGAGGATGACTGAAGCATGGAAATTCGTCCAGAAGAAATTACCTCGATTATAAAGAAACAGATTGAAGGCTTCGAAAAATCTGTTGACGTGAGCGAGGTCGGCGAAGTCATTCAGGTTGGCGACGGCATCGCCCGTGTCTATGGCCTCGAAAATGTAATGGCCAGCGAACTTGTCGAGTTCAAAGGCGGCGTTTTCGGCATGGCGCTCAACCTGGAAGAAGACAACGTCGGCTGCGTACTTTTTGGTTCGGAAAAGGGCATTCAGGAAGGCGATACGGCAAAGCGTACAGGCCGCATTATGCAGGTTCCTGTCGGCGAAGCAATGCTGGGCCGCGTCGTTGATTCACTTGGTCAGCCAGTTGACGGCAAAGGCCCGATCAACACGACTGAGTATGGTTTGCTCGAAAGAAAGGCGCTCGGCGTTATGGCCCGCCAGCCTGTTGTTGAACCGCTCCAGACAGGAGTCATGGCTATCGACGGCATGATCCCGATTGGCCGCGGACAACGCGAGCTCATTATCGGCGACCGCCAGACCGGAAAGACGGCTGTTGCAATTGACGCTATCATCAATCAACGCAACACCGACGTTGTTTGTATCTATGTTGCCATCGGCCAAAAGAATTCCAGTATCGCTTCTGTTGTAAGAACGCTGGAGGAGCATGGCGCGATGGAATACACCACAGTTGTCGCGGCTCCTGCTGCGGCTCCCGCGCCGATGCAGTTTATCGCGCCTTATGCCGGCGTAACAATGGGCGAATATTTCAGAGACAAGGGGCAACACTGCCTGGTCATTTACGACGACCTTTCAAAGCACGCCTGGGCATATCGTCAGGTTTCCTTGTTGCTGCGTCGTCCTCCAGGTCGTGAAGCTTATCCCGGCGATGTTTTTTACTTACACTCCCGCCTTTTGGAACGCGCTTCCAAGCTCAGCGACGATCTTGGCGGCGGTTCTTTGACCGCACTGCCAATCATCGAAACGCAGGCCGGCGACGTTTCCGCTTACATCCCGACGAACGTTATTTCAATTACCGACGGCCAGATTTACCTTGAGCCTGATTTGTTTTATGCAGGCGTTCGCCCGGCGATCAACGTGGGTATTTCCGTTTCTCGCGTTGGCGGTAACGCGCAAATTAAAGCAATGAAGCAGGTGGCGGGACGTTTGCGTCTTGATCTCGCCCAGTATCGTTCACTTGCCGCTTTTGCAAAATTTGGTTCAGATTTGGACAAAGCCACGCAACGGCAATTGACGCGAGGCGAACGTATGGTGGAGCTGCTTAAGCAACCGCAATACCAACCCGTCATTGTCGAGCAGCAAGTCGCGCTTATCTACATGGGCGTGAACGGATTTTTGGATGAGGTTGCGCCGGAAAAAATCGTAGGTTTAAAAACCGAGTTCATTTCCTATCTTGAGTCAAATCATGCGGAAACGCTCAAAGAAATCGCTGAGAAGAAGACGCTTGATGACGATTTGAAGAAAGCGCTCGACAAAATTTGCGGCGATTTTGTAAAAATGCACAAAACAGAGTAGAACCGTGGCGTCTTTAAGAGATATCCGTCGCAAGATTGCTTCGGTCAAAAACACCCAGCAGATCACCAAGGCTATGAAAATGGTGGCTGCGGCTAAATTACGTCGCGCCCAGGACAGGATCGGCCAAATTCGTCCCTACGCCGAGGCGCTTTCTGAAATGCTCTCCAATGTAGCATCGAAAGTAGAACCCGGCCTGAACGAATTCCTTGCTGAGAAAGGCGACAAGCGAATTTGCTACGTTGTCATTTCGGCCGACCGCGGTTTTTGCGGCAGCTTCAACGCAAATGTGATCAAAAGCGCGGAAGTTGCTATTGAGCGCGACCGCGCCGCAGGAAAAGAAGTTCATCTGATTACCGCCGGCAAGAAAGTGTTCGATCATTTTCGGAGACGCGGTTTTGAGATTGATTTCGATCTGATTGGATTCTTCAATTCACTTCAATTTGAGCATGCGCTTGCGCTGGCCAATCGAGCGGCGTACGGCTTTTCGAACGGCGAGTATGATCAAGTCCACCTTATTTATACGCATGCGGAAAGCCCGGCAAAACAGCATGTTGTCACCGATCAGCTTCTACCAATCAAACCGGCGGAAACAGAAGAATCGAATTTCAACTATGACTATATTTTCGAGCCTTCGGCGAACGAAATTCTCAATGAACTTTGCCCGAAGACTGTGAATATTTCTATCTGGAAGGCATTGGCAATTTCATATTTCGGCGAAGAAGGCGCGCGTATGATTGCAATGGACAACGCAACGGAAAACGCGCAGGAAATGATCAACGGCCTGACGCTGACTTATAACAAAGCGCGACAAGCGGCAATCACCACAGAAATTCTTGAAATCGTCGGCGGCGCCGAGGCATTGAAATAAACTGAGATCAAGAGGGATTACGAAATGTCAGAAGCAAAAAATACAGGATATATCTCGCAGGTTATCGGCGCTGTCGTCGATGTTGCCTTCGAAGACGGAAACCTGCCTGAAATTCTAAACGCGCTTGAGGTTGAGCGTAAGGAAGACGAAGATCGGCTCGTTTTAGAAGTGCAGCAACACCTTGGCGAACGCGTTGCGCGTTGCGTGGCCATGGACAGCACGGACGGTCTAGTGCGTCGACAAAAAGTCATTGATACCGGGCAGCCGATTGCCGTTCCTGTCGGCAAATCTTCTCTTGGTCGTCTGCTCAGTGTTATTGGCGAAACGATCGACAACAAAGAAGACAAGCTTGAAAAAGCTGAAAGATGGCCGATTCACCGCGAACCGCCAGCCTTCGATCATTTGAGCACCAAAACCGAAATCCTCGAAACCGGGATCAAGGTCGTCGATTTGTTGGAGCCTTATAGTAAAGGTGGAAAAACAGGCCTGTTCGGCGGCGCAGGCGTTGGCAAAACGGTTCTCATTCAGGAATTGATTCGTAACATCGCAACCGAGCACGGCGGTTACTCCGTTTTCGGCGGCGTTGGCGAGCGGACGCGTGAAGGAAACGATCTTTACCAGGAAATGAGCGAATCCGGCGTTATCGACAAAACTTGTCTTGTATTTGGCCAGATGAACGAGCCGCCGGGCGCGCGTTTGAGAGTCGCTTTGGCTGCACTGACCAACGCAGAATATTTTAGAGACGTTGAAGGTCAAGACGTTCTGCTCTTTATCGACAATATTTTCCGTTTTACCCAGGCCGGCTCAGAAGTGTCGGCGCTTCTCGGACGGATGCCTTCTGCCGTAGGCTACCAACCCAACCTTGCGACCGAAATGGGTACGATGCAGGAAAGAATCACCTCGACCAACAAAGGCTCGATTACTTCTGTGCAAGCGGTCTACGTTCCTGCGGACGATTTGACTGACCCCGCCCCTGCAACAACTTTCGCCCACCTCGACGCAACGACGGTTCTCTCTCGCTCGATTTCTGAAAAAGGCATTTACCCGGCTGTGGATCCGCTCGATTCGACCTCTCGAATTCTTGATCCAAACATCGTCGGCGAAGAGCACTATCAAGTCGCGCGTCAGGTGCAGAACTATTTGCAGAAATACAAAGAATTGCAAGACATTATCGCGATTCTTGGTATGGAAGAATTGTCTGATGAAGACAGACTCGTCGTACAGCGCGCGCGTCGTCTTGAGCTGTTCTTGTCGCAGCCGTTCTTTGTGGCTGAGGCTTTTACCAGCCGTCCGGGACGCTATGTTCGTCTCGAAGACACCATTCGCGGATTTAAGGAAATCTGCGAAGGCAAGTATGACGATCTGCCGGAACAAGCGTTTTACATGGTCGGCTCGATTGAAGAAGCGATTGAGCAGGCAAACGAGATGAAGAAAGCGGCGTAAAATCTTAGAGTAATGGATTAATGGAATTTTGGATGTGAACATCTCGCTTAATCCAAAATTCCAACAATCCCAAGCTCCATAATTCCATTCTTAGACATGGCTGACAAGACACTCCAAATAGAAATCGTTACTCCGACGAGAAAAGTCTTTAGCGGTACGGCAAAAAGCGTCGTCGCGCCCGGGATTGAAGGTTACTTTGGCGTTTTGCCAAGACACGCGCCTCTTTTGGCGATGATCGATATTGGCGAAGTGACAATAAAATCCGGCCCTGGAGACGAGCAGATATTTGCCACTGCCGGGGGCTTTGCCGAAGTCTCCTCCGATAAAATGATCATTCTGTCCGAAGCTGCGGAATCAGCGGACGAGATCGACCTTGATCGCGCCCGGACTGCGAAAGAACGCGCGGAAAAGCGCTTGCAGGAAGGCCGCGAAAATTGGGACGTCGCTCGCGCTCGCACAGCCTTGTCGCGCGCCATTAACCGCATTCAAATCGCCGGGAAATAATACAACCCTCCGAAAACTTTGTCTGGAAAACTTGGTGGAAGTTTTTCTTGAGATAAAGTCACTACACAATTGCTTTCGCTCCACTAAATGAAAACGGAATGGCTGGCATTCCCACAGCATATTAATACCAAATTCCATTATTCACACTACCTTAACACCCTTCAAGATGTATGGATACCCGTAGATCCTGAAGGCTGCCAATGTAGTATAAAGTATGGAATTTGGTATAAGCCTGAGGCTGCATACGAATTCAGCCATTCGGTTATCGTATGACGATGGACGGCTAAATGCGCCGCAGCGGCAACTCGGGTGCTGCACTCTTCTTCCTTGAAGAGAACGAGCATATGAATACGGCGCTTCAAGGCAGGTTTACGGGTCTTTTTCAGAAGTTCTTTGAGTGTCTTGATGGATTCGTTGATAGGGGCAGACTTCGATTCATCGTTTTTTGAAAAAGCTAATGTTTGCGTAGAGTAAATCAAGGAATTTGGTATAAGGCATGACGCTAAAGTCATGATTTTGCAAAGTGTAAGCGCGTATTGTGAACGCCTTGCATTTACCCTGAGGGCGTAAACTTTCCGATAATAAAAAGCAGCAGCGTTTTCGTGCTTTCCCAAGTCTGAAGCATGAATGCCCAGATTTCTTCCGGCGTGCCTGCCACTAGACTCAAAACCACCACCCAAACGATTGTATTGAGAAAAATGATGAGCGCCGCTGACAGGTGAAATCCCAAAACGTCGAGGTCGGTTTGGTAGGCGCGGAACTCCTTCAAAAAGCGAATGCAGAAAAAGCAAAAGGTTAGACCGGCGAAAAAATCGACGTATTCTCGAACTTCCGCGGAAACCAGCGGACGGACGACCAAAAAAGGGATGACGAAAATTGGCAGAAAGTAGGGAGCGATAGCAATGAATCCGTTGACTTTGCTCTTCAGCTCAACCAAACCCGCCCCGGAAGAATGCACCGCGAAAATGTTGATGTTTTTGAAGGAAAGCAACGCCGCAATTGAGTGCGCCATCTCGTGCTCGAACGTCTCAAACAGATCAATTTTCCCCCGCAGAAAAAGAATGTACCCGACGGCGTACGTCGCGAATCCGATCCCAAACCAGCCTTCGAGCGCCGCTTTCCAGTGTGACTTAATAAAGCCGAGCGCTTCCATAAACGCAGCGCAAGTGAGCGGAATGAGAAATAGGAAAAACAGGCCTTTAAAGATACGGAGTATTGGCGCCAACATCAGAACGGACCTAAAATCGAATCAATCTGTGCTTTGGGAAAGCTGTAGAAAATAAAACAAAGTTCCGCGTTGTCAAGCCTAAAAACGGAGTGCTGGTAAAAATCTCAAAACTGCATTCGTCAATCGATTTTGCCTCGTCGCAGCGCCTTTCGGATACTGTTGGCGAATTAAAAATTCACGAGGTATGCAAATGACGCAACATTCTCATTAGCCGCGCGCTTCAGCGCGTGGGCGTGAGTGCAAGCTAAGTCTTCCTTCTTCTCCTGCCGAGCTATCTCGGCGGGAGAAAAAGACTGTCTCTTATACACATCTGACGCTGCCGACGAGCTTCTTGGTG
>CAXHAT010000080.1:0-34235 GCA_964014485.1 uncultured Deferribacteres bacterium | reverse complement strand
ATTCACAAAAAGCGCTCTTCACTGAAAAACATCCGAAAATACAAGGTCTTAACCGCGAAATCGAAACGACGATGACCGAATTGCGCAGTCTGGCCGGCAACCCGACGAACCTGGCAGTCAACGATACGACGGAAGTCGCGATGCTCTGGCACGATTTGTACGTTGAGAAATTGTTGAATGAGGTTGAGCTCAACACCATTAAAATGAAAGAGCAGGGCTTGCAAGCATTGGCCGGAGAATACCGCCGGAGACTGCTCAGCGCAACTTCTGATGAAGAGCAGCAGTTGCTCAAGCTCGAGAGAGAAGTTGAAGCCGCGCAAGACGCTTACCAGGGGATGCTGCGCACGAACGAAAAAGTGCAGGGTCTCGAAGCGAACAAAGCGCTGAACGTAAACATCATCGAACCGGCCGAGCGTCCAATCCGCCCGTTGCCGCGACGCAGACCTTTGAAAATTTTCATGGGCCTGATTTTAGGCCTAATGATCGGCGTTGGTTTCGCTTATCTGCGTGAAGCTCTCGACCGGACGCTGAAAACGCCGGAAGACGTTGAGAAAAAACTTGGCGTTCCGGTGGCGGGTTATGTCATCGCGTCTTCAGAAGCGGCGGGTAAGCGCTCGCCAAAGCCTGAGCAAAACGTCTTGCAACTCAGCGCGCCTTCTTCTGACGTCGCGGAGAATTTTCGCGCTCTGCGTACGGCAATCGATTTTGCCCTGGCTGAAGGCGAAAATCGTAAAACGATCATGGTCACCAGCCCGGGGCCAGGCGACGGCAAATCGACGATTGCGATGAATCTTGCCAGTTCGTTCACATTGTTCGGCAAAAAGACCATTCTTCTGGATGCTGACCTTTACCATCCGAGCTCGCACACCTTGCTCGGCATTGAAGAAAACGTCGGCCTTTCCAACTGGTTGGCCGATGAGATTTCGCCGACACGCTTACAAAACAGCGTGAGAATGAACGGCTCCGCCATGGATATTATTCAGGCGGGCACCAAGCAAATCAATTTTCAAAAGCTTTCGATCAATGCAAAAATGGCGACGCTGCTGCAAGAGCTGCGCGAAAATTATGACGTCATCATCATTGATGCGCCGCCGGTTGTGCCGATTTCGGATCCGATTCTCCTCACGCCACATGTTGATTTGGTTCTCCTGGCGCTGCAATCCGGGCACACCGAGATCGAAGCGGCGCAAAAAGCAATCAATCTCGTCCAACGCGGCGGCAAAAAAGAGATTCTTGCGGTTTTGAATAAGTTGAAAGTTGAGAAAGAATACGGTCCGGGAAGCTATCTTCGAACTTACAGAAAAGGGGAGCGACAGCGACGGCCTGCTCTGCTGAAATCAGTGTAGGAGGGCGTTAATGCACACATTTTCTCTCGCCAATTCGCCAAGCCGTTTTTATGTAATTACGGCGGTTGTGACTTGTCTTTTTATTTCGCTGCTGATCGCGTTCTATTCCACCGGCGTTGCCGCTGCGCTTGTGCTTGGCGGCGCCGTCGCAATCATCGGCATGGTTCGGTTTGAAGCGCTGATCCACGCGATGATCATACTTTTGCCGCTGCAGTCGGCGCTGCCGGTAAGCCTGAAATCCTTCGGCGTCCTCAATCCATTCAATCTGTTGGCCGTCGCCATGACTTCCGTTTGGCTCGTGAACGCCATCCTGAAGCGGCGCAGGCTCATTCAATCGAGTTGGATGAACATCGTCCTGCTGTTTTTTGTACTCGCATGTCTTGGAGCGTTGGTAAACAGCGCCGCCACGATTGGCAGTTGGTTCATGTTTGAACAATTGAATCCGCTCAAACGCTGGCTTAGCCCAATCCTGTTATTCTTCCCAATCGCAAACAGCAATCTGGACCGTCCCGCAATCAAGCGCCTGTTGATGACCACCATCGCGATGACGCTGGTGATCACGCTGATGACTGTGTGGGATTTGAACGCCTATGGTTTTCACAACATCAATTACGGCACGCGCTTTGGCGGGCCGTTCGGCATTGGCGGCGAAAACGATCTGGCGGCGTTTTTCGTTTTTTATCCCGTCATCGCTCTTGCCATCGCCCTCAATCACAAGAATTTGATAATGAAAGCCGTTTTAGGCGGCGTTTTTGCGCTTTCGTTAATTCCGCTGATTTTCTCTTTGTCGCGCGGAGCTTATCTCGGGCTTGTCGCCGTCATCCTTTTTCTCAGCGTTGTTCGTTTTCGTTGGATGCTGCCATTTATCATTGTCGCCGCGGTAACCTACGAAGCGTGGGCGCCGGGCATTGTGCAGACTCGCGTTGAAGCAACGACCGTCACTTCCAACGAACTTGTCGGCGGACGCGTCCCGGCGCCGGACGAAATGGAACGCGGCCTCGAAACCAGTTCCGCTCAGCGCATCCGAATTTGGCGCGGCGGTTGGCGCATTATTCAAGACCGCCCGATTGTCGGCATGGGATACAACACGTTTCGCTACACGGTGCCCAAGTATGCAAACATGGAGTGGGGCATGGACGCGCACAACATGTATTTGCGCGTCGGGGCGGAAATGGGGGTAAGTGGACTTATTATTTTTCTGCTTCTTCTTCTCGTCCCGTTCGGCGCCATGGCGCACGTTTATCGCACAACCGGCAATCGCTTGATTCAAGGCTGGATGCTTGGCGGGATGGCCTGCATCGTCGGCATTTTCGTGGTCAATGTTTTCGGCTCGCGTTTCGTACGAGAAGAGCTTGTCGGACTTTATTGGGTCAACGTAGCGCTGACATTCGCCTACATTTTTTTGAGAAGAAGACGACTTTTCAGTAAGCAGTAAGCAGTAAGCAGTAAACTGTGAACTGAAACAAGGAGTCTCCTTACAGTTTACAGCTCACAGCTCACAGCTCACAGCTCACAGCTCACAGCTCACTAATCACGAAAAACCATTCACTAACTTCTAATCACAAATTACTAAAAATGCACCCTGCTATTCTCTATCGCGCTGAACAAAAGGCGCTCAAAACAACTCAAACAAACGACTGGGAAAATCAACGTCCCATTAAAGTGCTCTTTTTAACGGATAAAGTCACATTCGGCGGCACGCCGGTGCAAATGGTCGAACTGGCCGTCAATTTAGATCGCAAAAAGTTCGCGCCCCATTTTATCGCGCTTTCAGAAGTTGAACCCGAAATGCGCGAGCGTTTGCAAAAGAGTGAAATCCCCTGCGAAGCCGTCGGCGAAACAAACTGGACGCAATTGCGGGCAGTGGCAAGCGTTCGGCAACTGCGCGCCAAAATCAGAAAAATCCAACCGGACATTATTCACGCATTTTTGCCGACCAGCAACGTACTCGCGGCATTAGTCGGGCGTGTGCCCGGCGTGAAAGCCGTCATTTCCAGCCACCGCGATCTCGGCGGCTTCGACGGCAAGCAAATTGTGAAGCTCAACGATTTTGCGGATCGGCGCTGGGCGGACTGCGTCACCGCCAATTCCGCTGCTGTCCGTAACGCGGCGTGTGAACGTACAGGGCTCGATAAGGACCAAATCAAAATCATGTACAACGGCGTTAACGTTGAGCGCATCCTGGCGGCGGATCGCGGCATGGCAAAGCGTAAGGAAATTGGTCTGGCTCTGGACGACGTCGTGGTAGCGATGATTGCAAATATTCGGGAAGCGAAAGGTCATATTTTCGCGATTGAAGCTTTCAATCGCATCGCTGAAAAGTTTCCCCATGCGCGATTGCTGCTGCTTGGGTATTCGGCGGACGAAAAACTGCACGAAAAACTCAAACAAACCGTCGCTCGGGCCGGAAACGAAAGCCGGGTCAAATTTCTTGGCTCGCGTAAAGACGCGCTTGAAATTTTACATGCCAGCGACGTCCTCGTTGCGCCGTCACTGTCAGAAGGGTTTTCGAATACAATTCTCGAAGCGATGGCCGCCGGAAAGCCTGTCGCAGCCTCAAACGTAGGCGGAAACAAAGAGCAAGTTGTTGATCAGGAAACCGGTTTTCTTACCCCGCCGTCGGAGGTGGATTCTCTCGCTGACGCATTGGGGAAATTGTTGGCGTCGAGTGAATTGCGCGCAAAAATGGGCGCCGCCGGACGAGAGCGCGTTGAAGCGCATTTCACCATTCAAAAAGCGGTGGAACGACACGAAACATTGTACGCGCAGTTGGTTGATTGACGATCCTAAATGCAAAACATTCTCGCCCGGTTTCTCAAGCAATCGTCACATTATTCGATTGCGCAAATTCTGATTCTCGCGTCGTCGCTGATCTCGTTTCCGATTCTTACGCGCGTATTTTCGCCGGCGGATTACGGGCTGATGAACTTGATCGCGACCACGCTGATCATTCTCGTCGCCCTCGCGAAAGGCGGCCTGCAACACGGCGTTGTTCGTGATTTTGACGCTTACAACTCGAGCGAAGGCGGGAATCGAGACGGCCTGAAAACGTTCATCGCTTCAGGGCTTTGGGGCGGAATTGTCCTGGCGCTCGGGCTTACGCTCATTTGGCTCTTTGGAAATCTCCTGGCGGCAAAATTCAATTTTGTTGATGGGCGCATCTCAACACTAATTGCCGTCAGCAGCGGGCTGGTGTTTTTTCGCGCGGCGGAGAGCCTTTTGCTGGCGTTCTGGCGCGCGGAACAGGAAACGGCGGTACTGAACTTTTATCGCGTCCTTAGCCGCTACCTGAACCTCGGGCTAATCCTGGTTTTTCTGTTCTGGGTCTCCGGTACGCTTGAAGCATTCTACGCCGCCCAGGCTCTGGCGATGGCCTTGAGTTTTGGCTTTATGTTGCGCTGGCGCATCAAGCGATCTTCGCCCAACCCCGTAAAGTTTTCGCCAAACGTCTTCAAGGCCACGTTGCTTTATGGCGCTCCGCTCATCGGCTTCGAGCTTGGTTCGGTGCTGATGAACAGCGCTGACAAATATCTGCTGCAAATTTTTTTGAACCTAGAAGCGGTCGGGTACTACAGCGCGGCCTACAATTTGACCGATTATGTCAAAGACGTCGCCGTGCTTCCGCTGGCAACGGCTGTCGTGCCCGTCTACATGCGAATCTGGGCGCAACAAGGTGAAGCGGAGACGCACCGGTTTTTGCAAAATGCGCTGAAAACGTATCTTTTCCTGGCTGTGCCTTTGGCGTTCGGCTGCATCGCGGTCAAAGTTGATCTCATTTCCGTGATCGCTTCAACGAAATTTCAGCAAGGGCACGTAATTATGCCCTGGATAATTTTCGGCATGTTGGCCAACGGCGCACTGCCAATATTGGCTGCGGGTCTGTACATTCACAAAAAAACCGGCGCATTAACGATGCTGCTCGCCGTGGTCATTGTATTGAATGTCGGTTTGAGCACTGCGCTCATCCCTTTGCTCGGGTTGGAAGGCGCCGCCATTGCTAAACTGTTGAGTTATCTTGTTTTAGCAGTTTGGGCGAAAAAGCGCGCCGGAAAAAGCCTGCATTTTCAATTTCCCTGGCCGACGCTTCTGAACGCCGGGCTCGCCGGTGCGGCCATGTGGTTTTTTCTTGAGCAAATTTCATTTTCAACGCCGCTCTGGTCGCTGGCCGTAGAGATCGTACTTGGCGCCTCGATTTATTTCGCGATCCTGGCGCTTATCGACAAAGATTTTCTGCGGAATGTAACAAGGGTGTTCCGAAACCAGGCGGGAAAAATGTTTTCTTGATCATTGATCGGCAACCCGCTGAAATTGGTTCGCGTGATGAGAATGCCTTTTTGTAGAATAAGCTATCTCAAAATTGCCGCATAATTGGTTGTAGGGGTTCAAAATCTTGAACCCCTACACGCTCAAACGCGGTTGGTTAGCTGAACAGTTATTGAACAAAGTATGTCCTCAAACGCTCGAAAACGCCTCGCTCTCATCGTATCAAAATTTCCTTGCGTGGATGAAACGTTCATCCTGCGAGAAATAGCGCTCTTGGCGAACGAAGGCTATGCGTTCGATATTTTTTCCATCAAGCCTTCACGTGACAAAATCGTCCATGAACCGGCGCGGGCGCTTTTGACGCGTCTGATTTATCGCAAGTTTTTGTTCTCAAAAGAATTGTTCGCAGCTCAGACGCACTATTTGAAGAATTCGCCGAATCGATATTTCAAAGCATTGTTTTTATTGATTTTTCATATGGTACGGTCGCCGATTGCGCTGGCAAAAAGTCTCACGCTTTTCCCGAAAGCGGTTTGTTACGCGCGCCTCATGAAAGAACGCGACGTCGCGCACATCCATGCTTTTTGGGCGACCTTTCCCTGCACAATCGCCTGGATCGCCAACCGGCTCGAAGGTATTCCTTACAGTTTTTCGGCGCACGCGCATGATATTTATGAAGATGACACGATGCTGCGCGCAAAGCTCAAACACACGCGCCTGGTGATGACCTGCACGGATTTTAATCAGCGCTACCTGGCCGAAATGACGCCTCAACAAAGCGAGGCGATTCAGAGAATTTATCATGGCAAACCGCTGAGCGCGCTGTGTGAAAACGCCCGTTTCAACGTAAACGGCGACGGCGCTTTTCGCATTTTGTCGATCGGTACTTTTTATAAAACCAAGGGCTTTGACACGCTGATTGAGACCTGCGCTTTGCTCAAGGAATACGGCGTTCAGTTTGAATGCCGCATTGTTGGAGACGGGCCAAAGCGGCGCAATATTCGAGCGCAGATCGCAAAATTCGGGCTGGAAAAACATGTCAAATTGTTGGGGTACTTGCCGCAGGCTGAAATTCAGCCGTTGCGAGAATGGGCGCATGTTTTCATTTTGCTGGCAAGGCCGGATTTACACTGGGGGCTGCCAAACGTTTTCATTGAATCTCTGGCTGCAAAGCTCGCGGTTATCGGCACGCCTTTGAACGCGATGCCGGAATTGGTGCGGCATGAAGAAACGGGATTCATCGTCGCGCCGAACGATCCGCAAGCGGCGGCGGCGGCAATTATGCGCATGAAAAACGAGCCTGAAAAACGCCGCGAAATGACCGAAAAAGGCCAGGAATGCGCGCTGGCACTTTTCGACGAAAAAGAGACTTCAAAGCAATTTATTTCGGCGTTTGAAAACCTGCTCTCCAACTCTCATTCACAGAACGACAAATCGCAGAAATAAACGGAAAACGCCGCAAAAATTCCTGACGGGAATAGCAAAATAAATATGAGCCAAAATAGACTGACTGTGCTGCACGTTATCGAAGACCTTGAAAGCGGCGGTGCGGAGAGAGTGTTGATCGACGTTGTTTTGGGGCTGGATCAAGATCGGTACCGACCGCTGGTTTGCTGCCTGCGCCGCAAGGGGCGGATGGCGAAGGAGCTGGAAGACGCGGGAATTCCGGTTTATTCGCTCTGGAAAGGCCGTAAAATTGATCTTTCCATGCTGAAAAATCTGCGCATCCTGATTCGCACCAACGAAGTGAATATTTTGCATACGCACGTTTTCACGGCGAATCTTTGGGCGCGATTGGCCGGAATTCTGGAAGACGTCGAGACAATTATCACCCACGAACATTCAACTTTTACCATCGACAATCCGATTCGGCGCTTGCTCGAAAAGGCGCTGAACCGCAGGACGGATTGCACGATCGCGGTCTCTGACGATTTGAACCGGCGCTTACGCGAAAAAGGCGGGTTGCGCGAAGAAACGCTAGTGACATTGCACAATGGTTTGAACCTTCCCAAAAACGGAGCGCTGGAAGCCGCCGGTGACGTCCGGGCGGCATTTGAGTTAGAGCGGTTTGACAAAATCATCGGCGCCGTGGGCAGACTTGACGTGCGAAAAAATTTTGGCTTGCTCTTCAAAGCCTTCAGAAAAAATCTAGAACATCATCCGAAGACCGGGCTGCTTCTCGTGGGAGACGGGGCGGAAGAAGCGGCGTTACGCAAGCTAACGGCGGAACTTAAAATTTCCGACAAAGTCATTTTTGCCGGACGACAGGAAAACGTTTACCCATTCCTGGGAGTGATGGACGTGTTCTGCTCTTCGTCCGATACGGAAGGCGTTTCCATCGCGATTTTGGAAGCGATGGCCGCGGGAACGCCGATTGTCGCAACGAGCGTTGGAGGTACGCCGGAAATTATTGAAGACAACAAACACGGCTGGCTTGTGCCGTCTGGCGATGTTGAAGTCTTCACCGCGGCCTTGCTCAGATCGCTTAAAAACGGGCGCGCGACAAAAAAGATGGCGCAGGAAGCGCAGCGACGCGTAAGGACGCATTTTACGCGCGAGAAGATGGTAGAACGTGTTGAACAACTTTATGAAAAGCTGGTTTTGGGCGAGAAGAAATGAATTTTCCTGATCAGAAATCCGTGGTTTTTATGTACCACAACATCGCCGCTGAAACGCCGGAAATCGATTTTCCGGAATGGGAAGCGGCCTATGACGTGACGCTTGATAATTTTTTGCGGCACATGCAGCGGATGGAAACCGATTCCAGCAACGGCGCTTCAATTCACGTCACCTTTGACGACGGGTATCGCAGTTTTTACGAGCATGTTTTAAGCCGAATTTTGCCAAGTTCTCAGGTTCAATTCACCTGTTTTATTACCACGAGCGCCATCGGAAAAAAGGGCATGTTGGATGCCGGAGAAATTCGCAAATTACACGAAAACGGCGTACAAATCGGCGCGCATTCTCATTCGCATGTTTTTTTGGAAAACCTGCTGGAAGGGAGTCTGCAAGACGAACTCTTTTTGCCGAAAGTAAAGCTCGAAGACGCGATTGGAGCCGAAGTGGCGAGCTTTTCATTGCCGGGCGGCAGGTACGACGAACGCGCTATTGTTGCGGCGCAAAAATTCGGGTACCGGGAAATTTATACAAGCCTGCCTGGTTATTGCCCGCTGAACTTCAGAGGCTGCGACGAAGTCAAGCTCTTCCCGCGGTGGCTTGTTGAAGGGAAAACGACCTCACTGGAGATCGAGAAAATTTTGAATTACGAAAAAAATTACGTGTTCCGAAAAAAATGCCGCTACTTTTTTGGCAAAACGGCAAAACATGTTTTAGGAAATAATTTCTATCACACGCTGTGGCGAAAGGCCGCAAAATCATAAAGTCCAAAGGCCTTCCAGCCTAAAAATGAGAGGATTCGCACCATGACACGACAATTGACGTCAGCTCTTTTTTTGAGCTTCCTTTCTACAATTTGCTTCTTGGGAAGCGCACTAGCGCAAAGCGACCCGGGAAGAACGTCCGCACCGCAAGCCACTTATCGCGTAGGCGGCGGAGACGTCCTTCACATTAGCGCCGGCCCCGGCGCCGCCAGAACCGAGGCGTTTCATCGCACGGAACAAATTGGTCCTGACGGCTTCATTTCCTTCGATTTGATCGGCAGCGTACGCGTTGACGCCATGACCACGGATGAAATTGATGCGCTTTTGACCAACCGGCTCAGCGAATTTATTCGAGACGTTGAAGTGACCGTGATTATTGCGCAGTTCGCCGCGCGCAGAGTGTTTGTTCTTGGCGAGGTCGGCAAGCCCGGGCCGTACGTCATTAGCAAGCAGATGACGCTGCTCGACGCCATTGCTGAAGCGGGCAGTCCCACAGAAGACGCGAACCCCAAGAAGGTCAAGTTGATCAAAAACGGCTCTACCGAGGCGAATCAGGAAATCATCCGAGTGAATTTAAAAAAGCTCTCAAAAGACGGTCATCTTGATCAGAATCTGATGCTTGCGGACGGTGACGTCATCTATGTGCCGACGGGAGGATTGAGCAAATGGGGCAGAAGAATCGACAAGATTTTCAAGCCGTTGCAGCCGATTTTTTATATTGGTTTCCTGACCGGCGTGATTCGTTTCGCGAATTGACAATTTCAGAACGAGAAATTTGCAAGGAAGCCAACTTCACAAATATTTGAGCAACGACGGTTTCAAGGACGGAGCCTCGATGCAGTGCCGATACGCCTATTCAATACTGGAGTGAATATGATTCTGACTTGGGAATTGGCGGTGTGGCTGTGCTTGGGAGTTTTGATCTATACCTACGTCGGGTATCCGATCATCGTTTATTTGGCCGTGAAAATTAAGCAGGCGGCGAGATCAATTTCATTCTCCAAAAAACGACCGGAAGTTGAAGATTCGCAATTTGAGTGGCCCGCAATCAGCATTTTGATTCCGGCCTTTAACGAAGCGTCGGTGATTCGCAAAAAAGCGGAAAACACGCTGGATTTAGATTATCCAAAAGATCGTCTCGAAATCGTGATCGTTTCAGACGGTTCGACGGATGAGACGGATGCGATGCTCGAAAGCTACGGCGAGCGCGAGGTGCGCTTTGTCAAACGGCCGGAGCGTTCCGGCAAGACGGCGGTGTTGAATCACCTGATTCCACAGCTTCGCGGCGAGATTATTATTCTTTCCGACGCATCTGGGTTGATTAAGAAAGACGCGCTGAAAAAGCTGGTACAGCACTATAGAAACGAAGAAATCGGCGCCGTTTGCGGCACGTACATCATCGACAACGAAGATCATTCTCTGCGCGGCGTCACCGAAAAATTTTACTGGCAATACGAAACGTTCTTGAAGCGATACGAAAGCCGGCTGCATTCAGCAATCGGGGCGCACGGGGCGCTTTATAGCTTCCGCAGCAAATTGTTTGTGCGATTGCCGGAAAAAGCGATAAACGATGATTTTATCTTGCCGATGACAATCTTGCAGCAAGGATTTCGAGTCCTTTACGAACCGGACGCAAGAGTTGAAGAGCATGAGTCGACGACGCTGCAAGGCGAATTTCAGCGGCGGACGCGGATAAATGTTGGAAACTTCCAGCAAATCTACTTGCTGCGCAAACTCCTGTCGCCAAAGTTTGGCGTGATTGCCTTTCAGTTTTTCTCGCACAAAATTATTCGAATACTTTCGCCGTTTATTATTCTCGCTCTCCCGTTCGCAACCAGTCTTTCCAACGGATTTTTCTACGATGCGATGCTTGCTCTGCAAATCGCTTTTTTTCTAGCCGCTTTTGTTGGTTATATCCAGGAACTCATTGGTCTGCGCTACCGTTTTCTTTACCTGCCTTTCTATTTTATGGTGGGGATTTTTTCAGCCGTCGCCGGTTTTTTCCGATTTCTATTCGGGCGACAGTCTCTGCTCTGGAAAAAAGTGTAGGCCTCTTTCGTTGGATTGTTGGTTGTTGGATAATCCGTTTCAGCGGACTATTTTCCGCCACTCGAGTATTCCAACAACCCAACACGCCAACATTATGAGCGACAATCAAACCGCCGAATTCCTGCGGCAACAGCTCGATCAGGCCATCAACACCTACCGCTCCGGACTGACCGTTCTCGTTCAAATTATCACCATTCTTATCGTCGCAAACGTCTCTGTCTGGGGGTATGCCATCAACTACAAGATTGCGGGCGCGGCTTATCTCGGCGCGCTTTTTCCTTTCTTGGTGATCTATCTCTCCGGCCTGGTCAGCCGCCTTTTGAAACCTTCCATCTACACAGCCTATCATGCGGAAAAAGAGCTTAATCCGGGAGACAAGGATTACTTGATGCGCGTCGGCATTTCCGTGATCTCCAACCAGGAATTTCTAAATGCGCTCGACGAAATCCCGAATATTGAGTCGTATCCGGAGCGCGTCGAGAAAATACGTGAATTGAAATTTTCGATACTCGGCGAGCAGAAAATAATCGCTTACACGATTTTGGGCGTTTTGAGTCTGATTCAAGGCTTGGCGCCGGTGTTCCTGGCGCAAACGTACGGTTGGCGAATTTTCTAATATTTCGTCAAGCCTATTTTAGCGACTCGTATTTCTTTCGCGCATGATCGAACGTCGTCTCATTAGCCTCGGCCTTCAGGCCGGGGAACTTTTGAAATGCTCATCTTCTCCCCCGCGCTGAAGCGCGGGGCTAATGATAATGTCGTGTCACGCTCAGATTAACCCGGACGTATCTGCGGGAATAAGGAAAAGTCGAACTCACAACCTTGAACGTGGAGAAGCATTAGGTGTTTTGTTCATAGGCAAAACCGTGACCCCAAAAAGAAGGAGAAAGCAATGAAAAAGATAAAAATCCAGACCGTGGACGCTTTTACCAGTGAGCCGTTTTCCGGCAACCCTGCGGCGGTGTGCCTGCTGGAGCAATTTCTTCCAGCGGAAACAATGCAAAACATTGCGACGGAGATGAACCTTTCCGAAACTGCGTTTTTAATGCCGAAAGACGCCGGCTTCAATCTGCGTTGGTTTACTCCGGCGGTGGAGGTCGATCTTTGCGGACATGCGACGCTTGCCAGCGCTCATTTTCTGTGGGAAAACAATGTTGTGCCCGGCGAGAAAACGATTGTATTTGATACGTTGAGCGGCGAACTAAAGGCTGCCAAAAACGACGGCTGGATCACGCTCGATTTCCCGTCGGAGCCGCCAAAGCTGAAACCTGCGCCGGAAGAATTGTTGCGCGCGATGAATTTGGAAGAAGTGCGTTCTTTTGGCGAAAACCGCTTCGACGCTATCATTGAAGTCGCGTCAGAGTCGATGGTGCGAGCGACCACGCCGAACATGAGCCTTTTGGAAAACTTGCCTTATCGCGGCGTTATTCTGACGGCGCAGGCCGATTCGTCGGAATTTGATTTTATTTCGCGATTTTTTGCTCCGGCGGCGGGCGTGCCGGAAGATCCTGTCACGGGTTCGGCGCATTGCTGCCTCGCGCCTTTTTGGGGAGAAAAGCTGGGAAAAACCAAGATGACCGGCTTTCAAGCATCTCGCCGAGGCGGAGTCGTACGCGTTGAAAATCACAAAGCTCGCACGCTTCTGCGCGGCCAAGCCGTCACGGTGACGCGGGTGGAAATGAAATTTTGAAAAAACTGAGAAAAGGGCCGTCGAGGCCCTTCCATTCTAAGCCGTTGCGATGAACATCCAGTAGAAGCCGAAGCCAACCAGGCCCCCAAAGGCGTCCATTACGACGTCGTGCCCCGTGTCGAGGGAAAATAGCGTCCGCCAGCCAAAAACGTCTGCTTGAACAAACTCAACCGTCGCCATGACATAAATTGCCGGCCAAACTTCTCTGTGAAAAAACATCGAAAGAAAAACGGCGAAAATACCGAGCGCGAAATGACGCAGCGTTCCGTTTATTTTTTGCATCTGAAACTTCCTGTTCCTTGTGAATAAGCTATCGAAAATGTACCTGTTGAGAAGCACGGCGGGTCGCTATTCAGCTCGTCAATTGCGCTTGCAATCTCGATCAAGCATCAACGCCGGGGTCAAGCGTTTGAGCGTCGCCTGCCGTCACTGGCGACGATGAATCGCCGCACTCCGGAAAAGAGTCGCTCAGAAGCCCGGCTCCCCGCCATGGCAGTTGCGATTTTTCTCAACAGGATTCTTAGCTTTGGCAAGATCGTGCCAAACGATTGGCAAGGAGTGGATGAAGTAGAAGGGTGGAGTGTTATGAAGGAAGTTTACAAACTTGTTATTGCCGAAATACAATTTTTGCCTTGCGGCGTCTACGAACGATTGAGATTCGGATGGCTTTCAATGTACCGGCGACGATCTTCTTTCGTCATGATGACGCCGTAGAAATTTGCGCCTTTGCGTTTCGTTTCGCTTAAATCTGCGTGACGTAAATCCGCGCCGACCAGCACGGCGTCGCGCAAATCCGCTTTTCGCAGGTTGGCGCCGCGCAGGTTGGCGCGGGTTAGATTCGCGCGCGAGAAATCGCATTCCATGAGATTGGCGCCGCTCAAATCAGCTCTGTACATTTCGGCGTATTTAAAGCGGCTTAGGTTACAGACTGAGCCGCGAAGATTGACGCGCGTCAAATCCGCTCTTGTAAAATCCGCGCTTATCGCGGTCGCTTTGGGCATCCGCGCCTTTCTGATATTGGCGTCCAAAAGTTTGGCTTCGGAGAGGATGACCTCGTGCGCAATAACGCTTTGCAAAGCAATTTTCTTTAAGTTTGAAGCTGAAAAGTCGGCCCGTTCCATTTCCGCATGACATAGATCGGCTTCCTGCAAAATACATTTCACAAATTTGCTCTCTTGTAAAATGGCGTTTCGCAGGTTTGTTTTGAGCAATTTAGCCCCGAAAAGATCCAACTCCTTCAATTCTATTGAAGCGAGCTGTCGCCCGGAGAGATCGATATAACGCAGGTCTTTGGGGACGGGCACGTCTCTTCGAATGAGACGCAAAACTTGCGTCCAATAGCGATATTGGCGTTGACGCTGAATTGCTTTAAGGACGACAAGCGTCTGCTTCGGCGTCCAGCGTAAGCGAAGGTTGTTGCGATAGCTTTCCATTAGTGCGGCACCGTACCGTCGTCGTGTTCATCTCGTTTCAATTTACGCAGGCGCGAGATCATGGCTTTCAAATCGATCACGCCGCCAATAGTCATCCAGGCGATGAAGAAAATGACTCCGAAAATATGGATGATTACATACCAAAACCAGAAACGCATCCAGCTTTCATCAGAGACCGTGCCAGTCAAGTTGATCACAACGCCGACGAGAAACACCGCGAACCAGGAAAATATCCAGACGTAGGTGACGACGTAGATGAATTTGTCGGTTTTGCTGAATTCTTTGCCCATGCCAAAAATCATGGACAAGCGCGAAGGATTCTCTTGCACAATTTTATACTCATCGTGGCGCGTATGCGTGCCCCGATTCAAGATTTTGTCAAGGTTAGCTTCTTGTTTTTTACCAAGAAGGGAAACGGAAATATAGGCGACAATCGCCGAACACATGGCAATGAAATAGAACATTTGCCCGTTGATGGGAAAATCGGGGTTGAGTTGCCGAATAACAATGCCGCCTACCGCAACGACGGCTCCAATCGTCATGGCTGAGTAAGCTGCGGCCGTGGTGCCGCGTTTCCAGTAAAGTCCGCCGATAATGACCGCCCCGGAGCCGCCCGCGAAGATCGCCCCGGTAATGGCAAAAAACAGCAAAATATGATCATTTTGCTGGAAGAACATGCTGAAGAAAAACGTAAACACCGCCACGCCAATAATCGAAAGACGCAGCCATTTGATGTGTTGCTCTTGCGACAGCGGTTCTTTCCGCAGCGGCAAAATGACGTCCTGAATGAGAATGCTGCCCCAGGAATGCAAGTATGTGTCGTGTGTGCTGACGAAGGCGGCAAGCATGACCGCCGCGAAGAGTCCCATGAAGCCAAGCGGCAAGATGTGGGTCAAAATCAGCGGGGTGGTCATTTGGTTGCGAATCGCTTCGGTTTCGAAGTTTCCGAGCTTTGCCGTGACCTCGGCGGCGATCTGGGAGAAATCGGGGTGGTTCATGACGACAAAGGCGCAGACTGGAACGACAAGGAAGAAGAATTTCCGAATGATTTCTTTCCAATTCGCGAGAACCTGGCCCATTTTGGCTTCGTGTGCGCTGGCCGCGGAACTGTTGTAGGCCTGCTCGCCTTGCCACGCCATGCGATTGTAAACGAGCGAAAAGATCGAGATCAGAAAAAATGTAAAATTGAAATCTTTTGCGCGGCTGGTTTTGAAAGGATTGAGCAGCGACGCTTCTTCCGGCGCCGTTTGCAATGCCGCCATGACAGCGTCGTATTCAAAATTTAACAGCATGAAAATGATGATGATCAAAAAGGCGATGTTCACCAAAGAACCCTGGATGAAATCGGTAATGATCACCGCGATTTGCCCGCCGGCGAAGACGAAATACAAGGAGAATAAGAGGAGAAGTATGATCAACAGGGGAAACATGGCAAATTCGAGCCCGAGAAAATTGACCGACTCGGGGAGGCCGCAGAAATAGATGAAAAAGCGCGCGCCGACCGCTGGAAAAATGCCAAAATTTATGATGCCGGACACGTAGGTGATCGCGCCGGCGAAAACGCGAAAGTTGCGACTGTAGCGCATTTCAAAAAACTGCGCCAGAGTGAGCGCACGGCTCTGGCGAAAACGATAGACGACCCAGCCGGAAACCGATAAAATGAGCAGAACGATGTTGGTGGTCATGTCCCACCAGGACATGGTAAATCCCGCGAGGTAATTTTGCTCGAAGTAGGCGATGACAGTAATTGCGCCGAGATTGGCGATGCCGTAAGAAACGGCGATCAGGTAACGCCCCCCGGTGCGACCGGCCGCCAAAAAATCAGCAACGCTGCGCATGTGCCGCTGGCTGATAACAACTCCGGCAACCATAATAACGACAACAATAAAAACAAGGCTCCAGTCGAAGAATGTCAGGTTCAAAGTAATATTCCTTTATGCGGGCGCGGCTACAGCCGAAGTTATCGACAAGCAGGTCAATTGGCGGATTTGTCTTGCATCCAAAGTGCGAGTTTCCGCGCCGATCCGCAAAGCAATACGACCGAGCCTTGAGCGCGTCTTGTGAAAAAACTATTTTGCGAGCTGCAGTTGATCAAAGATTTTTGGCGCGCCCCAGACGATCCATAAGCCGCAAAACCAGTATCGGATGAACCTGAATCCGTCTTCGATAAGCCAAAAATCGGAAGTTGGGAAAAGCGCTTTCAAACCGGCGTAAATCAAGAAAAGTCCGACTATGCCCAGCAGGAAGTTTACTGTCTTCGCGGACAGGCTCGATTCGATTTCATTTTTTAGAGCGTCTTGGGATAAAATGAAACCAAGACCTGCTCCGGAAAGAGTGCCCAAAGCAGCCGCGACCGAAGAAGACGGATCGACAAAGAAAAGAATAATGGGAAGGATGACAAAGATCAGAACGAGGACTGTCGGGCGGGTGTGTTCTATAGCGTGAAAGTTTTTTTTAAATGCAGCGATTCCAAAGGCGAGGAGCATTGCACCGAGAATCCAGCCTGCGATGACGTCGGTAGGGAAATGCACGCCGAGGTAAACCCTGGAAAACCCAATGATTAACGAAACGAATCCTGCTGCAATCCAGGCGGCGCTTTGTTTTAACTCATGCGCGACCAGTCCCCAGAAGACAATGGAAATCTGGGCGTGACCGCTTGGCATTCCGTAGCTTTCCGCTGTTATGACGGCGACGTGCGGGGCGAGTTGATAGGGGCGAGGCTGTTGAATGAGTTCTTTTAACTCAAGGTTGACGTAAGCCGCCGACAGCGTCATCAAACCGAGCAACATGCCGAGACGGCGATTTATGCACCAGAGAATGAACGGAAAAGCGATCAGGTAAAAGACTTCATCGCCGAAAAACGTCACGACCTGAAAAATGGCGTCCAATGCCGGGGTGCGATAAGACTGCACCGATTCGATGATTGCTATCCCCCATTTTAAAATGTCTTGCATGGCTTAGAAAATGACGGCGCGCATCACCAAATTCGCGAGAGAAATAAGGAAGGCGGCGATGATCGTGGTCAGGAAACTATCGATTTTGAAGCCGCTGATAAATTTGTCGGTGAGCCAGAGAATGAATGCGTTGATGACGAAGATAAAAAGGCCAAACGTCAGACCGACGATGGGCAGTGACAGCAAAACCAGCAGTTTGAAGCATAGAAAATCCAAGATGCTGAAGACGATGGCGACGACGATTCCAGTGCCAAAACTTTTCAAATGCACGCCGGGCAGCAGCTTAGCGACAAGGAAAACAGCAACGCTGAGCACCAGAATTTCAATGATCATGTTCATGAGAATCTCCCTCGTGAATTAGGTTCTTGATGAAATGATTTGTTCGATAGCGTCAATACAACGATCGATTTCTTCAAAAGTATTAAAAACGTGCAAGGAAATGCGATAGCCGCCGCCGCGACGACAAAAATAGATGTTTCGCCGCTCCATCTTTTGCAGAAAGTTCTCCGGCTCTCGCCGCGGCAAAAAGCTGACGATTGCGGAACGATGTTGGAGCGCCTGAACGCTTCTCAATTCATGCCCTTTTTCCTGCAAACGCTCCATTAAATAGCCGGATAATTCAAGGACGTGTCGCTCAATCGTTTCTTGCCCGAGCCGCATGAAATTTTTCATTGAATAAAGCAGCGACAACTTCCCCATGATGTTTTCAGTACTGAGTCTGAATTTGTCAATCCGCGAATTGGTGATTTCGTAAGGTTTGACGAAAACCGGGCCGTCGCTCCAATCGTCGATGGCTTCTTGCTGATTTTCTAACGATAAAAATCCGGCGACCGGACGGCGCAATTGTGAAATGATTTCTTTCCTGACGTACATAACGCCCCAACCAGGCAGGGACATAAGCCATTTGGAATTGCCGGAGACGAGGAAATCCACGTCCAACGCTTTGACGTCTACCTTGAGCGGGCCAAGCGCCTGGATCGCGTCAATGGCGACCCACGCGCCTTTTTGGTGCGCCGCCTCGGCGATTGCGGCAATGTTGTGACGGAAGCCGTTCACAAACGACACGTATGATAAAGCAACCAAACGCGTCCGTTCATCGATGAGAGACGTTACATTTTCAAGCGGAATGCGCCAGCCGTCTCTTTTGGCGACGCGAATCTCAAAGCCAAAATTTTCTTTGAAATGGTGGAAAGCAATGTGTTGACTGACGAACTCCAATTCACTGATCACGACGTTGTCGCCCGGACGCCATGGAATCGCGGTCGTGATGTAATTCATGCCCGTCGTCGTATTTGGCAAACCGATGATTTCTTCCGGCGAACAGTTGATGAATTGCGGCGCGGTCTCTTGCCAGAGCGCCTCCATTTCACCGAAAATCTGAAAATACTCGGACTCTGACTTGAAATGCAGTTGTTGGTAGAATTCTGTGGTTTTTTGGAATACGGACTTGGCGGGAAAGCCAACGAGGCCGGAATTGAAGTAAATCTTGATGTCTGATTGTTGAAAGTCTTCGCGAATTGCCTGCAAGTCGAGCTTTTTCACAACCTACCCTTTGTTGAGGCTGGTATGGTCGTGAACGATTTTCCAACTGCCTTTTTCCACGCGCCAAATTTGGGTGGTTTTGCCGCTGTTTTTCCCCTTCGTCCAGTTGTAAGTCACAATGGCGGTGGAACTCCCCAGCATCATGAACTTCTTGTTGAACATCGTCTGAGACGCCCCATCTTTCATCAAGTCGCTGTAGTACTTCATGGCTTCTCCGGGACCCTCGTGTCTGTAAGGAAGATCGCGCAGAAATAAAGAATAAGCCCCGCTGACATACGCTTTTACGTCATCGGTATCTTGCCCCTTTAATGCGTTTTGGAAGCCTCCCTCGGCCTTTTTTGCCATATCTTGTACAAAAGTCTTACGCTTCTTGGCCTTGCGCTGATTTTCTAACCAGGATCGGAACATCAGGCCGCCGGACACGGCTACCGTGACCATGATGATAACTTTGAAAAGAGTATCCATGAAAAAGTCGGTCTAAATACTTGTTAATAATAAAGCAGGTGCGGATTATAAAATATTGACGCTAAATTGTCAACTGGAAAGGGGGTGAGCTGGGAATGGAATTGAGTGAAGCGCGTACGGCGGATAAAAATTACCTCTTCCCTGAGGTGAACACAAGCAGTCCTCGAATAATAAGGAAAATGCAAACGGCGAAAGCGAGAAAATCACGTCCCGAAACGTCTCGCGTTTGAATTCCCAGGTAGGTGTCGAAAGCGACGAAAAAGCCGACGGCTAGTAATATTGCGCCATAGATTTTCTTGGACATACGTACTGTTTCCGGTTATTGAGCTGGGTTATGGCGAAAAAGCGCCGTCTTGTTTGCGCACACTAAAGACTCGGCGTCAGTTTCCTGGCGTTTCGAAAGAAGTCGTTTTCGAAGATCGCATTTTCCGGATCTTCTTTCGATTCGTCTTTAGGAGGAGCGGGCAAACGCTTTTGCAGGTTTTCCGGGATTTCGACAAGGGAAGAGAAGAGGGCCCAACGGCCGCGGTGCGTCATTTGCATCAATCGCTTACCTAATGTCATGGTGAGGACCTCCGTAGCAAGGAGTTAGGAATTTAGCGCAACGCAATGTGCGTTGAGATGAATTTGCTGCGAATTCAAGGATGTTGAATTCGCGAATGCTGACTGAAATGACGTAAAAATATATTAGATTATGACGCGAGAGTCAATGCTTTTGCAGGAAGATTTTGTAACATTTTTCTGCTGACAAAAAAATGATTTTTTTTCAAACCTTTTTGGGAAAAAGACTGTCTATAAAAATAACTGGTTGATTGAAGGAGATTCAATTGAAACAAAATGAAAGAACTTCAGTAAACCAGCGCCAAGAGTCAGAAAATTGAGCATGAATATAAAGACTCCCATTTCCTCCTCCCACTAAGAGAACCATAAGAGCAGCACAAGAGCCCGCGTTTAGAAATAAGCGCGGGCTTTGTGCTTTAAGGGCCGACGGTTCGCGTAGTGTGCGCCTACATTTTTAGCTATTCCTGTAAAAATTGAAGTACAGCAGCCCGCCGCTCATGGAAACGAACGCCCAAACCGGGACGATCCACGTCATGATAGTGCGGTATTTGCGCATTCTTCTTGTGCTGCCTTCGGCAATCCAGACGGCGACAAGAATGAGCGGGATAACCGTAAATGCAAAAAACACATGCGGGAGGAAAATAGCGTAGTACATTTGTCGTTTGGAAATATCGTAGAGAAATGACATCGCATCCACCTGGAAAAAATAGATGAAAAGCGACGTTGCAAGAAAGGCGAGAGACGAGAAAAGGGCGAGTTGCAAAAGCCAGGGCGGTTGATATCGCAAGCTGATTTTCTGCGTTAGAGCGCCAAGGCCTAAAGAAACTGAAACGATGCTAAGTGCATTCAGAAAAAGATTGAGTTCCGGCATTTTGTCCTCCCGTTGCAGTGCTGTACAATTGTTTCAGTCTGGCACAGGCGGACTTTTTTACAACCGACTGCGCCGGCGTCTGCGGGCAATTGTATCATGCGAAGCTTGGAAGGAAACCAGGGTCGAGTTCAGCGCTAAAAATCGTTTTCGGGGCCGGAACGGGCTAGATTTGGAATCGAAGAGAAAGAACAAGCTGCGAAAGCGTAAGTCGTTTTTCGCATGATTTACTAACTAATGCAAAAACGAATCCATAGGCTAACCGCCGATATACGACATTTCGATTTTGTCGAGGTTGACGGTTTTTTCGCTGCGAATTTCTGAATAGCGATCCGTACGCTTCCGCCAAATATTCTGAATGGTTTCTTCAAGCGCTTCTTCGCTCATGTTTGAGCGCAATCTCTGGCGCAAGTCAAATCCTTTGGTCGCGAAAAGGCAAGTGAAAAGCGAACCGTCCGCTGAAAGCCGAATACGCGAACAATCACGGCAGAAAGCTTGCGTCACCGAAGCGATGATCCCGATTTCTCCGGTTCCGTCATCAAAGCGCCAGCGCTTCGCTACTTCACCGGCGTAATTCGGAGTGATTGGTGAAATCGGAGCTTCACGACGAATCATTTCGACAATCTCCTGCGCCCGCACAACGTCGTCCATTTTCCAACCATTGGTGTGCCCGACGTCCATAAACTCGACAAAACGAAGAATATGCCCGGAACCTTTGAAATATTGCATCATGGGCAGAACGCTCACTTCATTCCAGCCGCGCCTCACCACCATGTTAATCTTGACGGGGGCAAGTTTTTCGCGCTCACACGCGTCGATCCAATCGAGCACTCGTTGAACCGGAAAATCAACATCATTCATGGCACGAAAAACGCCGTCGTCCAACGAATCCAGGCTTATGGTCATGCGATTCAAGCCTGCGTTTTTGAGCGAGCTGACGCGATGAGTCGGGAACGAGCCGTTGGTCGTCAGCGCGATTTCTGCGCCGAGTTCAGCCAGCATTTCGATGAGGCGCTCGATATTTTTGCGCAGCAATGGTTCGCCGCCGGTTAAACGGATTTTTCGAACGCCGAGATTGATAAATGCCTTCGCAACGCGCGTAATTTCTTCAAAGGACAAAAGTTGTTCGCGCTGCAGAAAAGCGTAATTGCGGTCGAAAATCTCTTTCGGCATACAATAATTGCAACGGAAATTGCAACGGTCCGTGACTGAAATGCGCAGGTCTTGAAGGGGACGTTTAAGGCGGTCGGTTAAACTCATTCGAAGTGAAAATTATGATGAAGCGTTTGAAAGAGAAGCGCAGAATAAAAGAAACGGGGCAAGCGCAAACAAGTAATTTTTGTTCAGCTAACCAGCCGCGCTTGCGGTCTTGGAAGTAACTCGCCCCGGGGCTTGCCGTCACTGGGGTTGTTTCAAAACATAACATTTTTGATGCGCTACATCACATGTAGGGGTTCAAAATCTTGGACCCCTACGACATGTTGTACGCTTTGCATTCAGAGACCATGTTTTGGACAGCCCCACTCCGAGAAGAGTTACTCAAAAGCAGAGCGCTCCTGAAATCCAAACACTTAGTCGTTAAATACCTTTTCAACCGGCACGATTTTAACATTCTCCGGCTTGAAATCCAGCTTCAAATTCTGAATAAGAACATCTTCTGCGAGCACGTCGTCAGGTTTCGGCGCGTCGTACTTGATCGGCGATTCCGTGTTGTTCAGCAAACGGTCGCGCAAACCAGCCGCGTCTTTCGCGATAATCGCAAACTTGATGTTTTTATCCTGCAAGTGCGCTTTAATAACGCGATTCACATCAGCGACGGTCAGCTTTTTTAATTCATCACGAATAAAGCTGGTGAACTCGCCGACGCCGTAATACTTGCTGTCCAACGCATAACCCAGTTGTCGATCCTGCGTCTTCGTGAGAATGTTGACGAACTTCAGCAAATAATTGCGCGTCGCTTCAAAATCTTCTTCAGACATGCCTTCCGTCACCAACTTATTTAACTCAAACATCCCGGCGCGAATGGCAAAGTGCGCATTTTCCGGCGTCACTGGACGAATCCATATCTGGAAAATCTGCTGCTGGCGGCCAAGATTCGGATCGGGGTGGAATTGAAACATACCGCTGGGAAAATATTCGATGTACGCATAATCGCCGTAGTTCATGCCGCGCACTTCGCGGATGCGCTGAAACAAATGGCTGTTGCTCGAACGGTGCTCGCCGAGATAAGAACGCGCCAGCCAAAGCGCCGCGAAATCTTTGTGCGAACGATTCACATCAATCGGAAATCCAAACGAAATCGCCGTCGCGCGCGTGTTTTTCTCAACAATCGTCGCGTGCAAGCCATCGAAAGCTTCCGGCGCGGGCAGTTCCATTTTCTTCATCTCACCTTCGGCGAGAACGCCGAGATCGCGCTTGAATTTCGCCACGTAACCGTCGCTGAAATCCCCGGCGAGGCCAAGCGTCAGATTGGCGCGGGTATAGTTCTTCGCGTAAAAATCCTTCACATCGTCCAGCTTCAGATTTTCCACGCTTTCGATGTGGCCGAGGTTTAAGTGACCATAAGGATGGCCTTTGTAAATCTCTTCGTAAAGCACTTCCTTACCCAATTCCTCGTCATTATTTTCGCGCAGGCTCACTTTGATCGCATTGATCATGTTCGTCTTCACGCGCTTGAAATCGTCTTCGTCCCAGCCGGGATTGAGCAGTTGCGGCAGGACGATGCCGTGGAATTTCTCCAGATTGTCTTTATGCGTCGTGCCGGTAAAAACGGTCATTTCCTTATCGACCTGGTAGCCGCCGCCCGCCGCAATCGGAAAGAGCGCTTTTTGAATTTCGGTGTACTTCATTTCCTTGCTGCCGCCGCCGGTCAAAACCGCCGCGGTCAAATTCGCCAGCCCTTCCTTGCCGTCCGGATCGGACGCGGCGCCGACGTTGAACAGAAGGCGGATGTTGATGAGCGGCGAACTGCCCTTTTGTAGCAGCGTTGCAATTTCGGGAGCTGCTTGCGCGTCCATCTTGGCAAAACCTTCAACCGAGCCTGCCTGGTCGTCAATTTCCGGCAAATCTTCGTGACTCAGCGTGACCGTGACCAAGCCTTTGTCGGTGAAATATTTGTTGGCTTTTTCAATGACGTCGTCCGCCGTTACCGAATCATACAAGCGATAGACGCGATTGATCGTCTCAGGGTCGCGCGTCCGCGCCACGTAGCCGACCAGCGCTTCGGCGATGGCTTCGGAATTGTCCATGCCGTTGGCGAAACCGTACTTCAGATTGCCTTTGATGTCCGCCAAACGCTTCTCATCCACGCGCTCAACGCGGAGCTGCGCAAAGCCTTTCAAGATTTCATCGCGAACATACCAAACGTCTTTCGGATCTTTGACACGCGCCAAAACCGTGAGCAATGCCGGGTCGGTTTGATCCGGGAAGCTTGGACCGAAAACGTCGACTTTCTGCTCTTTGACGACCAATTTTTGATAGAGCGGCGAACTCGGAGAAAAGGCGTAGCTCTGAATAATGTCCATCGCCGCCATATCGTTTTTTGTATCGGAAAAAGCCGGGCCGCGAAAAGCGACGGAAACGAGGGGCAGGGTGGGCGTATCGTTTTTGGAGTGCGCGTAAATCGGGCCGCTTGGCGCCGGTTCTTGCGGGATTTCCGGTTTGTAGTCGCCGCCCTTCCACGATCCCCAATGTTTTTCAACCAATTTAAAAGTTTTATCCGCGTCGAGATCACCGACGAGGATGATTGTGACATACTCCGGGCGGTAGTAACGGTCGAAAAATTTAAGGCTGTACTCGAACTGGTTCGGCATGTTTTCGATGTCTTCGATGAAGCCCATCGTGGTGTGACGATAGGTGTGTTTTTCATAAGTCACCTTGCGTTGGGCTTCGAAAAGGCGGCGGAAGGGGTTGGCGAAATTCTTGTTATATTCGCCCAGAACCGCCCGCGCTTCGGTTTTGAAATCTTCGACGGAAAATTTCAAGTTCTGGAAACGGTCGGCTTCGAGCTTGAGCACGAGTTCCAAGTCATCTTTTGAAAAAGTGGTGTGGTAATTGGTCATGTCGTCGCTCGTCCAGGCGTTCTGGTCGGCCCCGGTGTTTTTAATGAGCGCGTTGTATTCTTCGGCGGAATAATTTGGCGTGCCGCGGAACATCATGTGCTCAAAAAAATGTGCAAAGCCGGTTTTCCCAGACTCAACTTCATTGCGCGACCCGACGCTTACCGGAATCTGCAAGGCGACAATATTCGGGTAGTCCGTCGGGACGACGATGACGCGCAAGCCGTTTTTGAGATCACGCATTTCATACTTGTAGGGGAAAATTTTCGCATCGGACTTGTTGTCCGTCTCGCTGGCGAACGCCCCGGCTGCGGCGATCAAACAAACTGCGCCGAGTAGGGCTGTTTTAATTTTCGACATGGAAATCCTCCTTTCCGTTTTTGTATGAATTTTTCTATTGCAGAAAATTTGGCTTCGGTTCAAACGTAAATTTTACAGGAAAAGTTCAACAATAGGCCAAAATTGCAATCAGAGAATCTATCTAACGACATCTTAAAAAACAAGCCGTGAAGATTTGGAATTGGAAAACCTTCATTTCGAATGCAGGCTTTATCGCGAAAAGAAAAATGCTGTTTCACTTCTATCTGTCTGCATAGCATTTGTCCTTTTTGAAACTTTACTCAAAATTTGTCAATGATGGGTAATGAAACTTTGGCGGCAAGAGCAAAAACGCTCTCATGACTGTTTCGCACATCCTATTCGGCTTCGCATTCATTCCCTTTTACAGTGTGTTTGCTTCTCGTCTTTGACCTAAATCAGAAAGGTGGTTTTATGAGTCGTCGAATACTTCTGCTTTTCATTGGTATTTACTGCAACAATGTATTCAGTCAATCCCCGCAGCCGATAGATACTCTGCGTATCACGACCTATAGCATGTTGAACTTTCCTGACTCAAGCGGTCTTGAACGTGTAAAGGATTTCAGAATTGTTATTAATGCAATTCAGCCCGATATACTGGTCGCGCAAGATGTAGTCTCTGCTTCAGGCGTTCAAACCTTGCTTGATTCGATCTTCAATTACGAAACCGCCGGCAAGTACGGCGCCGCGCCGTTCCTTGATGGTCCAGGCACCGATAGTATAATCTTTTACCGGCCTGATATCGTGACATTAACGGCTGATTCTCTATTTCCAATTACTATCGAAGACGTTTTCGGCAAGATATATCAAAGAGACTTTGCCGAGTTCGTATTTCAAACTTCTGACGGAAAAGAACTTCGGATCTATTCAGTACATTTTCTGGGATCGCAAGGTTTCCCAATCGAGCGACTTCGAAATCGAGAGGCCGAAGTTTTGAGAAATCACTTGAATGACTTGCCTGGTGGAAGCCATTTTATTGTATTGGGAGTGTTTAATTTTTGGACTGTAGGGGAACCTGGGTATGAACGACTGATTGGCGATCATGCCGATAATGATGGAAGACTGTTCGATCCAATAGGATTTTTGGTTACCACTCCAGAACAAGCGCCAAACCATACATATTCTACCAGAGGGGCACGCAGGATGACGCCACACCAAGGCAAGGGCCTGGATCAACGCTATGATATGATTTGTGTTTCAGAAAGCGTCTTTCAGCGTAAAGATCAAGCAACTTCGGGCATTCATCTTTTGCTTGACACCTACACAGCTTTTGGAAATGACGGCGCGCATTATAAGCGGGCGGTCAATGACGGGACAAATGGCGTTGTGGATAGTGTGACGGCGGAAGCGCTGCACGCAGCTTCCGATCATTTGCCGGTGTACGCGGATTTTGTCGTCTATTCTGGCGAGGCGACTGCCGTTGAAAGCGCTGTAGAACCGCCCGCAGGTTTTTCCTTGCATCAGAACTATCCTAATCCGTTCAACCCTTCCACACAGATATCCTTCTCATTACCTGTAGCCAGCCAAGTAAAAATGACTGTTTACAACCTGAATGGAGAACGAATCAAAGTATTACTCGATGAACGCCTCCCGCTTGGCGAACACGCCGTAACGTTTGATGCTAAAGGGCTGCCAGCGGGGATTTACTGGTATAAACTGGAAGCTGATCGATTTCAGGCGGTTAAGCGGTTTGTTTTTTTGAAATAGGAGTTGATTGAACAGGGACTCGCAACAAAATTTCAAATGGGATTTTAGATGGAAAATGATGAAAATCAATTAATTGCAAAAGCAGCTTTTCACGCTTTACGTACTTTCCCCTGATGAAATACTCTCCCTTGTTTCCAATTCTTGAACTCATCCTTCGAAAAACACCTCTCTCAGTTAGGTTGGCTACATCAATCTTATTCGGGGTGCCAATTCCATAATCAAATGCTGCCAAACTTGCGTTATCGGCTTGTGGGTTTGACGGTGATCTGTTGCACTTTTTATGTACGGCATATTTGTCTATTGAGCAGGACTAAGGACATTAACATCTAAACTATTTCACTGGAAAAGTTAAAAAAATGTGCACTAATCTGGTTAAAGCCGTCTTGCGTTTCATGCCTGCACTGACCATTTTGTCGAACATTTGATTTTAAAAATTTTGGGAGGAGGGGCGGCTGAACAAAAAGCAGATCCCGGCGGCGGATTTGTCTACGTTTTTGCCGGAGTCGGGACTGAATTGCTTGTCGGCTTGATCGTCGGGCTTTCGGTATCGCCGGTCGTTTCAGCAACTTTGAGCGCGCTGGCCTCGCTGCTGGGCGCATTCCCGGGGCTATAAGGACGGTACGGTTTGTCGGACGTTTGAACATGAGCGGATTGCGGGCGGGCAGTTTCGGATTTGCTTGCGTCGCCGGCATTCTGATTGGGGCGCTCATCCGCACCAACGCCTTTTTCAGATTTCACTTCGATCATGGCGTGTGTTTAAGATCATCTATCTTTACTTCTTACCTTTTGGGAGGCCTTTTATGAAATTCTTAGGGTTATTATTCAGCGTCTTCATAGCAGCGCTTTCAGGGTGCGACTCCGGGTTTTCAACGGATCCGCGCGTTCCTGCACAGGCGGAAAAGGCAACGGTCGACGGCAGAGCCAACTCATCTCATGAACTGGAAGAGCAAATCAAGACGGCAATCCGCCAATGGTGGGGGGCCACGCATGCAGGCGTATACGGCAATAGCGTGATTGCGGCGGCTGACGCCCTGACTTGCTCATGGAGAAATTTTGGTATAGAAGATTTGTCCGCGGAGCCGAGAGCTTCTTACAATAATTCCGCAAACTATCGATACCAAAACGCGACGTTACTGCCGTGGAGTTTGTGCTATAGAGCGCTCAGGAACGTGAACGAAGCGCTCGAAACAATTCGCTTGAATCCGGATACGCTAGGCGTTGATACGCCTCGAGCCAAAGCTTTCACGCGGTTAGTGCAAGGATTAGCTTACGGGCATCTTGCACTATACTTCGATAAAGCGATTTTTTTGGACGAGAAGGGCGAACTGCCCCGCCAGATTTTTCAGTTCAGTCATTACCAGGTCGTCATGGACAGCGCCGTTAAATACCTGGGGAGCAGCATCTCAATTTCCGAGGCAAACGAATTCATCGTGCCAAGTAACTGGATTAACGGCCTTTCGCTTACAAACACGGAACTCGCGCGTATCGCTCATTCCTATACGGCCCGTTTTCTCGCTCAAATCGGCAGGACTCCCGACGAACGCGCCGCAGCCGATTGGGGGCGCATTGCTTTTCATGTAAGTCAAGGCATAGTGGAAGATTTGACGCCAATCGGCGACGGCGCTGATGATTGGTGGCACGCGATGCAATGGTACCATAATGATAGCGGCGGGCAGTGGGCGCGGGCGGATTATAAATTGATCGGTCCTTCGGACAAATCCGGAGCCTATCAAGACTGGCTTGCTCTCCCGCTGGAAGAACGGGATGAGTTCGAAATTGACACCGATGACAAACGTATTTGGGACGGGACGCGCAACGCGGACGGTCAGCAAAACCCCGGATTATACATACTCTACACTGATCCGACTCCCTTTCCTCCGGAACGAGGTAAATATCATTTTTCGCGCTACGCATATTATCGCTATGAAGATTACCACAAAAATAACGGTAACGGCCCATCGCCCATATTTCTGGTCAAGGAGCTTGATTTCTTGAGAGCTGAAGCGGCGCTGCGGTTGGGCGATTATGCAACGGCAACGGATATTATCAATTCCACGCGCGTGCCGAATGGGGGGTATCCTCCCGCCGCCGCTGATTTTCCCGGAAACCCGGAAGACCCGCGTAGTCCGCTGGAAGGGAGCAGCCTATGGGCGATGCTCAAATACGAGAAACACATCGAAATTCTCATGACCGGCCCCGGCGTCGAGTTTTTCGACAATCGAGGCTGGGGCGATCTTGTCTCCGGTACCCCTCTCCATTTTCCAGTTCCAGGGACATACATCAGAGAACTCTTGCTTGCATCGTACACATTCGGCGGCGGCGGGGAGGGATCGGCTAAATAAACGCTCTTTTCGCATTTGTTTCTTTTGCCGAGGCGTCATTCAGAAGGAATCCATGTTATCGAGCGCTCGATATCAGAACGATAAATACTAGTGGTTCTTCAATCCTAAATTTGTGGGCACAACAACCTGTTCGTGAAACGGCAATTTTATTAACCCCGGGCTTCAGCGCGGGGAAGAAGGATGCGCATTTTCCCGTTCCCCGGCCTGAAGGCCGGGGCTAACATGATGAAAACAGAAAAGCCACAAAGTTAAGCTTGACGATGCACTATAATCAATTCCGAAGAGGCTTTATTATGCGAATTCTTAAACTTGCTCCTCTAATATGTCTTCTCGTTTCAGCAGAACTTTTTGCGCAAGACGCCTGGCGCAAAAGCGGCGAATTCCGAGGTCCCCTCGCGGCGAGCGCGATTGCCGTCAATGACGCCGGTGACGTCTTCGCCGGCGGGCTGGACGGCTGCGTCTATTTTTCAAAAAGCAAGGGCCGCGACTGGGAGATTATCAGCGACCACTTCATGCACCGCGGAGCAATTCAGAGTATTCTCATCGCTGCCTCGGGAGACGTGATCATCGAGACGGACCGCGATGCCAGAGCGGTTTCGAGTGACGGCGGTCGGCAATGGACGATTGCCCCGCGCCGCGAAACGCTCACGCGGACCGGCTTGCAAAAAAACACCAAAACTCCAGGCGTTCGCGGATTCGGAAAAATCGCCGCAAGTGAACTTGAGAGCATCATCGAAAAGTTCTCAATGCATCGCCAAGCCGGAGTTCTGTTTTCCGTTGCAAAACATCCTCAAAAATCCGAGACCTTGCTCGCCGGGGCGCGTGACGGCCATATTTTCATTTCAACGGATAACGGCGATTCATGGCGGAAAGCACTGAAAGTCGCCTCTGCGCGGGGGATTTTGGGATTTGCTTTTAATGCGGAGGGCGACGTCTTCGCCGCTTCCGACGCCGGCGTTTATGTTTTGCTGAATCATGAAAACACATGGGTTGAAGCCGGACTCGTCAATGCACAGGTTCGCGCATTCAGCGTTGCGCACAACGGCTGGCTTTTCGCGGGCACGTTTGGCGCGGGGCTTTATCGTTCGAAAGACGAAGGGGATTCCTGGGAGCAGCTTTCGCCCAATTTTCTCCCTTCAAATATTCTTTCCCTGGCGCCGGGCGCGAAAAAAGGAGAAATGTTTGCCGGAACGGTATTCGGCGGCCTTTATTACTCAAATGACAATGGGGACTCCTGGGCCGAACGCGCTTTTCCCGAACGAACTATCGGCGTTATCAATATGAATGACAAAAGCCAACTCTTGATTGGCCTGAATACTTTTCTGGGATTTGGCAGTGCGGAATTTACTTTTTCGGAAGATTACGGCTTAACATGGAATACCGTAGAAGCCAGGCCCACAAATGTCAGATCGATAATCTCGCATCCAAACGGCCATACTTACGTCGGCGGCGCTTTGGGCGTGTATCGAACCATTGACGCCGATCTCAAGAAGCCGGGCAACAGGCTCGTTCCTTATTGGTGGCGCGAGCCCGTCGACTCAACAGGCTACGTCGCTCCATACTACTTTCCGCGGCAAGAATTGGCGCCTCATTACGACATTTGGTCCATCGTTCTCGATGACAGTCTGAACGTCTACGCTGCCGGTTGGGGCGGTGAAGGCAATTTGGGAGGCGTTATGTATAAACTCAGCGATACGACCTGGACGCATCCGCGCACCGGCATGATTGATTCCATCGGTTTGGCTTTAGCGAGACCCTCAGACGGCAATATCTATCTCGGCACGCTGGACGGCAGCATCATGCGCTCTGGCGACGGCGGCGCGCTTTGGACGAAAGTCAATGAAGGCATGACGGACAAACCCATAACCAGACTGTTCGCCAGCATTTCCGGGCCGCTTTATGCCGCTACGCGCGGCGACGGCGTTTTTAAAAATGTTTCCTTGTTGCCATTGGCGCCAAAACCCGCTGCGCCCGTTCTGAGCGACTCCGTTGTCACAGAAAACATAACCTTACGCTGGCGCGGCGGAGGAGGAATAACCTACCACCTGCAAGCCGCCACGGATTCAGCCTTTGAGTCGCTGCTCATTGATGAAAGCGGCTTAATTGCGGACTCATTCCATGTTGAAAATTTGATCAATGAGATCGATTACTTTTGGCGGGTAAACGCAACGAACAACCTCGGCACGGGCGCCTGGTCAATTCCCCGACACTTTTTCACAAATATCCCGCCCAGAATTCCCATCCAGCTCGAACCGGAAGACGAAGCCGTCGCCGTTGGGGAGACCGCTGTTTTTCGATGGAACGCTTCGCAGCGCGCGGCGAGTTACCGCCTGCAATATTCTGTCGATTCGACTTTTCAGGACGGCGTTTTCGTTTCCGGCTTGACCGACACAAGTTACACCGGTCGCGCTTTGCAAAGGAATGCGCGTTATTTTTGGCGCGTCAATGCAGCGAACAACGGCGGCACGACCAATTGGTCATCGACTTTCTCGTTTTTAACCGGGACAACGGTTGCTGTAGAACAAACGGACGCTTCCACGCCGGCGTCTTTCGGGTTGCATCAAAATTATCCCAACCCTTTCAATCCGGCGACCAACATCAGGTTCGAATTGTCGGAGAGGGCGAACGTCCTGTTGCAAATTTATGATGCCTTGGGAAAAAGTGTTTTCACGCTCGTAGATGAAAAGCTTGCGGCAGGTTTGTATAATGTAAACTGGAACGCCGCAGCTCAAGCCAGCGGCGTATTCTATTACCGCATCACTGCCTCACGCCCAACGGAAAATGCAATAATATTTACTCAAACCAGGAAAATGGTTTTGATTCGTTAAGCGGGACTGGCCAAAAAAATATAGCCTGAAAATCGATGTTTTTGGACAGCCTTCTGATATTCTCAATAATCATGGTAGGGTGAATCGGGCGGGACTCGTATAAAATTTCAAAGGCGCCTTAAAACATCGATCTATGCACCAAAGAAGCCAGGAGGAAAACGCAAATGAGAAAAGCAATCAGCCTGACAGTGTTCGCCGCCGCCGCCCTAGCGGCGTTTTTCATAAGCTGTTCAAACGCGCTGGAACCTGAGACTGAAAACGAAAACGTCAATACGGGTGAAGAAGCGCCGGATGTGTTCAAGAAATTTGCCGACAACTTGACCGTTTATGTTGACGGCAACAACGTCATCATCGAGTCGGACGGCCAGCCGAATCATACCAGTCCTTATTGGGGAACGGGACATAGTTTGTATGAAGCGCCGCACGAAGGGATGCAGACCAACCCGAACCGTATTTCCGAACAAAACCTCACCTTCCGCATCCCTTTAAATCCGCAAGTCGCTTCAAGTATTACGGCCACGTCGCTCGGCCCAATCGGCGTTGCTGTGAACGGCGTTGCGCTCTACAACCAATACGCCGGACCAAACGAGCCGTTAGACAGGGAGATCATTTCTTTTGACAGCAAGAACGGTCATCCGCAGCAATTCGGGCAGTATCACTATCACGTCGAGCCGACGTACCTCACGCAAGATAACAGCGAGCTTGTCGGCTTTTTGCTCGACGGCTTTCCGGTTTACGGACGCAAAGACATGAACGAAACCTACCCGACCAATCTGGATGACGCCAACGGTCATTTCGGCGAAACGGCGGACTATCCCGACGGGGTCTACCATTATCATGTGATTCTGGAAGCGCCGTATATTTCCGGCGGATATCGCGGCACACCGGGAACTGTGAGTCAATGAGGCGGAAAATGAAGATATTGAACGGGTGGCCGGTTGCGGTCATGCTTGCTTTTTTGTTTGCGTGCGATAAACCTGAACCCCGCGAAAAGTCGGACAATGCGGAGAAGTTTCATACAATTCATGCTTCAAACAAAAACTTGTCCAAAAAGCATGGCGCGCTGTTTTATCGCGAGCAGCTTTTCACCGGCAAGTTGATCGAGAGTTATGAAAACGATGCGATAAAGTCCGCCACGTATTACAGAAACAGCAGAAAACACGGCAGGCAAGAAATGTGGTACCCCGACGGTTCCCGTGCGTCTATTCGATTTTACAAAGACGGTGAAAAAATCGGCGAACACCTTGGCTGGTGGCCAAACGGAAATCCAAAATTTCATTTTCGCTTTGCAGACGGCGAGCATCATGGCGAGCAACTGGAGTGGTACGAAAGCGGCGCCTTCGCCAAATCCTTGAACTATCAAAAAGGCGTAGAGACCGGCGCTCAAAAAGCCTGGCGGGAAAACGGCAAGCTTTACATTAATCTCGTCGTTAAAGACGGCAGGCGATACGGCGTTCAGCGCTCAAGGCTGTGCTTTACAGTCGAAAACGGCGAAGGACGATATTTTGCCGACGCCTCGGCGGACAAACCGGAATCGAATTAACCGATCTATCATCACGCTGGTACATGACGGTGAACGTTTTAATATAAATTGAATGCAATGGTAAAAAACAAACACCTTTTCATTTTTATGCTTGGCGGCTTGCTCATAACCGCCATTTCCTGCAGTAACGCCGAAAGCGAAGACGTCACGCTGCCTTTTTATTCGGACATGGATTTCACGCCGAAGTGGTTGGGGGAAGATTTTTCGAGCATTAAGAATGTACCGGAAATCGCGCCGTTTTCTTTCGTTGATCAAAACGGAAAGACCGTCACGGAGCAGAATTTTGCCGGGAAAATCTATATCGCGGATTTCTTTTTTACCGCATGTCCCGGCATTTGCCCGAAAATGACCAAGAACATGGCCAAAATTCAGGACTTGTTTTTGAATGATGAGGGCGTGTTGTTGATTTCACATTCCGTTACGCCTGAAGCCGACAGCGTCGCGGTTCTGAAGCGCTATGCACGCAACAACGGCGTCATCGACGGCAAGTGGCACTTGGTTACGGGCGAGAAAAAAGCAATCTATGAGTTGGCGCGAAATTCATATTTTGCGGACGAAGATTTTGGCCTGCAAGACATCGAGAGCGTTTTTCTGCACACGGAAAATTTTTACCTGGTCGATCAAAATCGCCGAATTCGCGGCGTTTACAAGGGGACTTTTCAAACCGAAGTTGAGCGCCTGCGCGAAGACGTGGAGATTTTACGAAAGGAGCGACTTTAGTCTCAATTTTAAATAAAATAGACTTGAACAGCGTTTGCTCTGAGAGTATCTTTTTTCATTATGATCTACAATGTATCACTAGTGTCCCGCTATAAGTCGAATAAATTCAATTGATTACGCGAGCGGGAG
>CAXHAT010000079.1:0-34257 GCA_964014485.1 uncultured Deferribacteres bacterium | reverse complement strand
CTCAAGGGCATTTCAGATGCGCACGTCGGCAAACCACTTCTGACAATCAGGCAGGACATTTCGATCCGCTCGGACGACCAGGCGAACATTGTCGAAATGATGAAGTTTACTGAGGCCAGCGGCCCGGCGGACATACCGCAAATTCAGCATGAACCGCTCACTGGTTTTGAAAACGGCACTGTCATCGCCGTCGCTGATTTTGACGGCGACCGCCAGCAAGACTTGTACATTTCCAGCGCGCGTGAAATTGACGGCGAATACCGGCGATACTTGCTCAAAAATGATTTCGGGCAATTTATCGACATTACCGAATCGGCGGGCGTCAACCATCCGGGGCGCGATCTTGCTGCAATTTTCGCTGATTATGACAATGACGGCTTTCTGGATCTGTTCATCACTAACGACCAAGGTAATGCGCTCTACCGCAACATCGACGTGGGTAAATTTGATAACGTCACAAATTCGACGGGCGTCGGCGAATACTCAGGGAATCGCGGGGCAATATTCGTGGATTTGGATCATGACGGCGACCTGGACATTTATCTCTTGAATGACGGCAAAAACCAATTCCTGCAAAACAACCTCGACGGCACGTTTACCGAACAAGCGGAAAAAATGCTGCTGGACGGCGGCGAAAAAAATAGCCGAGAAGCCGTTTTCGGCGACTTCGACGATGACGGCGACCTGGATTTTATCGCACAGAATGATGGCGCGGCGCCGTCATTTTTTGGCAATTTACGACAAGGGCAATTTGAAAATATTGCCGCAAGCAACGGCGTCGGCGATTTCAGCGGTGCTAACGCGATTGCACAGGGGGATTTTAACAGCGACGGCTTTCTCGACATTTTTTTGGGAATGGGGACGGGCGGCTATGCTTTGTTGGCTAACGACGGCGCAGCATCTTTCAAAGCCGATACGCGCTCAAACGCACTTCGAGAAAAACTCGTCGGCATCAGCGCCCTCGACGCAGAATTCTTTGATTTTGACAACGACGGTTTTCTGGATTTACTAGTCGTAGGGCGCGCCAATTCAGACTCAGAAAAGGCCGTCTTTCTTTTTCACAACGATGGAACCGGCGTTTTCACCGACGCTTCATCGCTGCTTCCTGATGAGCTGAAAAGCGCACGAAACTTTGCTTTGATGGACTACAACGAAGACGGCGACATGGATTTTGTCGCAAGCGGCTTGGACGGGCAAGTCCGATTGATTCGCAACGACGGCGGTAACGCCAACAAGTACTTGAAATTAAAGTTGGTCGGTCTTAAAGCGGGCAGTGGCAAGAACAATTATTACGGCATCGGTTCAAAATTGGAAGTCCGCGCGGGCGATCTCTACCAATTGCGCACGATTACTTCGCCAATGACGCACCTGGGACTTAAGCAGCGCTTGAAAGCGGATGTGGTGCGCGTGTTGTGGCCAAACGGATCACCGCAGAATATTTTTCTGCCCGGCAGCGATCAGGATTTGATCGAGCAACAAACGTTGAAAGGCTCATGCCCGTTTATTTATACCTGGAACGGCGAACGATACGAATTCCACACCGATATTATGTGGAAAAGCGCTCTGGGCATGCCATTGGGAATTATGGGCGGCAGTGCGGCGTTCGCTTCGCCGAAGTCGACGGACGAATTTTTGTTCCTGCCCGGCGAAAAACTCAAGCCGAAGGACGGAAAATATTCGCTGCAAATCACCGAGGAATTGTGGGAAGCCGCCTACGTTGACAAGTTCCGCCTGATCGCCGTCGATCATCCCGAATCGATGGATATTTTCCTCGACGAACGCTTCACACCGCCGCCTTTTCCGGAGCATCGCATTTACAAAACCGGGCGGCGCTTTCTCCCCAAAGCCGCTTTCGACGACCGAGGCAACGACTTGCTTGAAAAGATTTCTCAAAAAGACGACGTCTACATTTCGAATTTCAAGCCTGCGCGCTACCAGGGGTACACCGAATTGCATGATCTTGTTCTTGATTTGGGCGAAGTCGAAAATCCGGGAAATGTGCGACTTTTTCTCAATGGCTGGATTTTCCCGGCGGACGCGAGCATCAACGTCGCCGTGCGGCAATCCAGCGCCATTAACGCGGTTGCGCCGTTGATTCAAGTTCCAAACGCCGCTGGCGAATGGCAAACGATCATTCCGGCATTTGGTTTTCCGATGGGCAAGAATAAAACCGTGGTGCTTGACTTGGCCGGGAAATTTCTGACGGACGATTACCGCGTCCGCATTCGCACCAACATGCAAATTTATTGGGATTACATTTTTTACACTGATGAAGAGCCGGAAGCCGAGCTTGTTCAAACGGAACTCGCTCCGATTTCCGCCGATCTGCACTATCGCGGTTTTTCGCGCGAATACCGCAAGGGCGGGCGCTACGGGCCGCACTGGTTTGATTACGGCGACGTTTCCACTGATCCCAAATGGCTCGATCTCATCGGCGATTACACACGATTTGGCGATGTGCTGGAGCTATTGCAAGAATCTGACGATCAGTATGTGATCATGAACGCCGGGGATGAAATTACCGTTGAGTTTGATGCTGACAAATTGCCCGATTTGCCGAAAGGTTGGAAACGCGATTTTCTCATTTACAGCGACGGCTGGGTGAAGGACGGCGACTTGAACACCGCCACCGGAAAAGCCGTTGCGCCCCTGCCTTTTCACGCGCTTGAGAGCTACCCGTTCAATATGCCGCCTGTGCCGGAAGCGCTGAAACATTTCAACGAAAAATGGAATACGCGATCAGTCACGATCGAGGCTTTCCGTGACCTGCTCAAACCGCGAAAGAGCGCCCCGAACTAAAAAGGAGTGCAAGGCTTGCCTTGCTCCGCCGTTGCAGGCCTTCCTTGACGTGCCGCGAACATTGAAAGCGAGCGGTATGTCCAGGACTAATTTCCGCTTTTCCCTTTGGCCAAATAAGAGGCAAAGCAAGCTTTGCACTCCTTCTGCTCATTCTCGTCTGAAAGATTTTTTGTTTGGGGCCTTCCGAGGTTAGCTTCTCGCCAGAGAGTTTTGTCGAGTCGTTTAATCTCGGAGCCTTGCCATGCGAAAGTCTTTGTTGTTTTTTGTAATCATGCTCATCCCCGCCGCCGCCTTGGCGCAGCAGCAAATGGACGAAGCGTACGCGGAAAAAATCCGTGAATACACCACGGACGAGCAATATCTCAACCCCATGATTGACCATCTGCCCGCATCTTCCACCGTCCCCTCGCCGATGGCGCATTTTGGCGATATTATCGGCGCGCCGAATGTTTTGCATTACACCGACGAAATTTATGGCTACCTGCGCAAGGTGGGAGACGCTTCGCCGCGCGTGCTGGTGCGCAACATTGGCATGACGGAAGAGAATCGCGAGATGATCGAGGTGATCATCGCCAACGACGAGACTATTGCTAACCTTGATACTTATCGAACTTATCTCAATCAGCTTGCTGATCCGCGCAATTTGAGCGAGGAAGAAGCGCAGGAAATTATCTCGAAAGCCAAGCCGATTTACTACATCACCTGCGGTTTGCACTCGCCGGAGACTGGTTCGCCGGAGATGATCATGGAAATGACCTACCGTTTGGCCGTTTCCGATGATCCGATGATCAAGAACATTCGCGATAATGCGATTGTCATTTTCACGCCCGCAGCGGAGCCGGACGGCCGCGACCGCATGGTTGACGTGATCAACTACCGCCTGAAGAATGACGGCGTCGGCCCCGGCCTGCCTTACTGGGGACATTACGTCGCCCACGATAACAACCGCGACGGCTACGGTCTCGCGCTGGCGCTGACGCGTAATCTTTTGCAGTCATACCTGCACTGGAAAGCCACGGTCATGCACGATCTGCATGAATCCGTGCCTTATCTTTATGTCTCCACCGGTTTGGGACCATTCAACGAGAACATCGACCCAATCACTGTTGACGAATGGCACAACCTTGCTTTTGAGGAAGTGTCGCAATTGACGCGGGAAGGCATGCCCGGCGTTTGGACGCACGCTTTTTACAACGGCTGGGCGGCGAACTACTTGACCTGGATCGCCAATGTTCGCAACGGCATTGGCCGATTTTATGAAACGTTCGGCAACTCTACGCCGGAGACGGTGGAGCGGACTTTAACTTCGCGCTCCACTTCTAAACAATGGTATCGCTCGAATCCCCCGCTCAAAAAAACCATGTGGTCGCTGCGCAACAACACGAATTATATGCAAAGCGGCGTGCTGACAGCGTTGAATTACACGGCGAACAATCGAAGGCGCTTCGTGGAGAATTTTTACATCAAAACGCAGAATGCGATTCGCAAGGGCAAGGAAGAAGCGCCGTACGCCTACGTTATTCCGCGTGAACAGCGCCGCTCCATCGCAACGCTTGAATTGGTCAATTTGCTTCGCACTCAGGGCTTGGAAGTGCATGTCGCTGATGAGAATATTTCCTGGTCGAGCGGGAAAAAAGCGGCAACGAACGGCAAGGCCGGCAACGGGAAAGCCGATAAATCCGACACTCAAAAAATGGCCAGTGCCGCAAAAGGCGATTTCGTTATTCGTCTCGATCAGCCCTACCGCACGCTGGCGCGCGTCCTTCTCGATAAACAAAATTTCCCCAAAGATCAGCGCCCGCCCTACGATGATACTGGCTGGACGCTGCCTCTCCTGTACCAGGTTGAAATGCACAAAGTCAATGATTCCGGCGTGCTTGCCGCAAAAATGAGTTTGCTGCAGGAAGAATTGCAGCCGGAAGGGAAAGTCGCCGGAAGCGGCGGGGTTTATCTGGTGAACAATACCACGGACGACAATTTCACCGTTTTGCGTTTCAAGCTGAAAGACGTGAAGTTTCACGCGGCTGAGGCGGCTTTTACGGCGGGCAAAAAGAAATACGCCGCCGGCAGCTTTATCATCAAATCCGACGACAATGACGACGGCTTTGGTGATGCTGTGAAGGAAGCTGCGGAAGAGCTTGGCTTACGAGTTGAAGCGGTGAAAAAAACGCCGGACGTAGCGACGCACGAAGTGGAAACGCCGCGCATCGCTTTTGTGCATACCTGGGTGTCCACGCCGCAGGACGCAGGCTGGTGGCGGCACGCTTTTGACGACATCGGCATTCCCTACACTTACCTGAGCGAGCAGGATTTGGCGACGGAAGACTTGTCGCAATTCGACGTGATTGTGATGCCGAACTCACGGGCGAATCCGCGGACGCTGGTGCAAGGAAATTCAATGGCCGGCGAACCAACGCCCTGGAAAAATACGTCGGAATACAAGCACATCGGCAAAATCGACGAGACCGACGATACGCGCCGGGGCATGGGCTTTGACGGTTTGAAAAATTTGCATGATTTTATCTCCAGCGGCGGCGTTTTTATCACTGAAGGACGGACGGCTTCTTTTCCGATTGACATGGCGATGACTCGGCGTGTTAGCGTGCGTCGCACCCAGAAATTGACCGTACGCGGCAGCGTGGTTCGGGCGGAAATTACGGATAAAAAGAGCCCGATCACTTACGGCTACGCCGATACGGCGGCGGTCTATTTTAGTCGTGGGCCGGTGTTCAGCATCAACAAAAATCTGGGCGGATTTCGTACGCCGGAAAAGACCAAGGAAGCGATTTGGCAAGAAGAAGTGCCGCGCGCCGTGGTCAATTTTGCCAAGAAAAACATTTTGTTAAGCGGCATGCTTTCCGGCGAAAGCGAAATGGCGGGAGCCCCGGCAATCGTCGACGCACCAGTGGGAGACGGGCATGTGATTCTTTTCGCCAACCGCCCGTTCTGGCGCTGGGAAACGCGCGGCAGTCACGCCTTTGTCTTCAACGCCATGCTGCACTGGAACGATCTGCGCACCGGCTGGCCCGAACGCCCGAAAGACGATGCAGCGGGCAATCGTCCCGCTGGAAATGAGTGGGGATTGCATGAGAATTGGCAACAATAGACCACATTTGCATTGTAGAGACGCGATGCATCGCGTCTCTACCGAACGCAAGATATTGAAGGAAATCAATGAATTTTACAACAGAATCTTTCGCGACGCATTTGGAATGCAGTCGTACAGGCGAACAATTTCCGCTGAATGAATTACACAATCTCAGCCCGGCGGGCGTTCCGCTGCTGGTAAAATACGATCTCGAACGCGCACGGGAAGCTTTTCCAAAGAAAACAATCCCTGCGCTTGAAAGATCGCTTTGGCGCTATTCACCCATGCTGCCCGTCCAAAAGCCGGAAAATCGCATTCGCTTGGGCGAAGGCTGGACGCCGCTTTTGAGACTCGAAAATTGGAACCGGAAACACGGTTTTGAAAATCTTTATGTCAAAGACGAAGCCGCCAATCCGTCGCTTTCTTTTAAGGCGCGCGGTCTGGCTTTGGCGGTTTCTCGAGCATTGGAATTGGGCGTTAAAAAAATCGCACTGCCCTCAGCCGGAAACGCCGCCAGCGCGACCGCGACCTATTGCGCCGCCGTCGGCATTGAGTGTCACGTTTTTATGCCCAATGACGCGCCAAAAATCATTGTTTCAGAATGTGAAACCCTTGGCGCTCACGTCAACTTGATCGACGGCTTAATTAATGATTGCGGCCGAATGGTCGCCGAGCGCAAGGAAAAAGAAGGCTGGTTCGACGTTTCGACCTTGAAGGAGCCGTACCGTCTGGAAGGCAAAAAAACGATGGGTTATGAACTGGCCGAGCAATTCGAGTGGGATTTGCCGGACGTGATTCTTTACCCGACTGGCGGCGGCACCGGCCTGGTCGGTATGTGGAAAGCGTTTGACGAAATGGAAAAACTCGGCTGGATCGGCTCCAAGCGTCCGCGCATGGTAAGCGTACAAGCATCGGGTTGCGCGCCGATTATTCGCGCTTTTGAGCAAGGCGATGAAAAAGCGGAGCCGTGGGAAAACGGCCAAACGATGGCTGCGGGATTGCGCGTGCCGGTCGCAGTTGGAGATTTTCTCATTTTGCGCGGGATACGTGAGAGCAACGGCACGGCAGTCGCGGTCGACGAAAACATTCTGCTCAAAGAAGTGGCTGATTTTGGGCGTGACACAGGACTCATTTTGTGCCCGGAAGGCGGCGCTGTGATCGCGGCGGCCAAGCAACTTCTCGCGCAAGGCTGGATCAAGCCGCACGAACGGGTCATCGCTTTCAATACCGGCTCAGGGGTCAAATACCAGGAAGCGCTGGAAAAGGCGAATTCGATGTACGCCGATTGAAATGAAATCGCCGCCCGAAAAAAACTGAAGCGCTTACCAATTCATTCAAATTTTTTGGAGAGATGGAATTCGGGAAGTTTGACGCACGTATTAACTTGCTCCAAATATCCAACATTCCATCACTCCATTCACCCGCTACTCGTCTTTTCTTTTCAAAAAAACAGTTGGAGTTCAGCAAACGGGTCGCTATTTTCCGCCCCTAATAATCCTTTTTTGACGCGACCGGCCACCGACTTTCTTGCCACGCTTCGCCGCTCTCTTCGCTCAAAAAAGTTTATGCAATTGTCAGAGGCGTCTAATATGTCGCTTAGCTTGTCATTCTGGAAGAATCTTTGTTATCGCCCGGTACAGATTACGTTTAAATCTCAAGGGTTAGGTTAAAAAAGATGCTTACAGCATGACAATGAAGGGCTATCTCGACGCTCTCTCAAAACGACGGACGAATCCAAAGGAGGCGCATCATGAGCGCAACAGATGCGATGACAGTATCCAAAACAGCGAAAAACGGCCACGCTAAAACAACGATGCTGGGGAGGACTTCAGAAGAATTTATTGCGCTGGAAGACAAGTACGGCGCGCACAATTATCACCCGCTCGGCGTTGTGATTGATCGCGGCGAGGGCGTATGGGTTTGGGATGTGGAAGGCCGAAAGTACATGGATTTTCTCTCGGCATATTCCGCCGTTAATCAGGGACACGGACATCCGCGCATCCTCGAAGCGCTGGTTGATCAAGCCAAAAAGTTGACCTTGACCTCGCGCGCTTTCTACAACAGCGTGCTCGGGGATTACGAAAAATATATCACAGAAATGTTCGGCTTTGACAAAGTTCTGCCGATGAACACCGGCGTTGAAGGCGTTGAAACCGCGCTCAAATTGTGCAGAAAATGGGCGTACAAAGTCAAAGGCGTGCCGGAAAATCAGGCAAAGATTCTCTTCGCGGAAGGCAATTTCCATGGCAGAACGCTGGGCGTGATTTCCGGTTCAACTGACCCTGAGAGCAAGAGCGGATTCGGCCCGTACCTGCCCGGCGTAGAGGTCATTCCTTACAACGACGCCGACGCTTTGGCAAAAGCTTTGGAAGACCCGAATGTCGCCGGATTTCTTGTTGAACCGATTCAAGGCGAAGCGGGCGTGATGGTTCCCGATGAAGGATATTTGACCAAGGTTCGCGAACTCACGAAAGCCAAAAACGTGCTGATGATCGCTGACGAAGTGCAGACCGGTCTTGCCAGAACAGGAAAAATGCTGGCTTGTGATCATGAAAATGTGCGCCCTGACGTTTTGATTTTAGGCAAAGCGCTTTCCGGCGGCGTGCTTCCCGTTTCCGCCGTTCTCGCGGATGATGAGGTTATGCTTTCAATTCAGCCTGGCGAACACGGTTCAACCTACGGCGGCAATCCGCTGGCGTGCAAAGTTGCGATTGCAGCGTTGGACGTGCTGAAGGACGAGGAACTCTCCGAAAACGCCGAACGCCTTGGCGTCACCTTCAGGCAAGAAATGCAAAAGATCGTCGACGCCAACGACGCTGTTACCCTTGTTCGCGGAAAAGGCTTGCTGAATGCTGTTGTGATCAAGCCTACGAAGAGCGGCAAAACGGCTTGGGACGTTTGCGTTTCACTCAAGGAAAACGGCGTGCTCGCCAAGCCGACCCACGGTGACATCATTCGCTTTGCTCCGCCGCTGGTCATCGACGACGCAGGCTTGCATTGGGCGATTGAACGCATCGCGAAAGTAATGAACGCATTAGACTAACAGTTTCGATTGTGTTCCTGTAGAGACGCAAGGCCTTGCGTCTCTACCATAACACCAGCCTCAAATTCTATTCATCAAAATTTTTAGATCAAACACTTCAGGACGACAACATGGCGCTGACAACAGGACGTTGGTTCTTTTTCTTTCTGCTCATTCCTTTTTCCGCTTTCGCTGAGAAGGGCGTCGCTTTCAAACAATCCCTTCTTATTTTGCCGCACGAAACAGTCGGCAAACTCCTGCCCGCTTCAATTGACAAAAATGAACTACGAGCCGTCGCCGAGTTTGTCATGAAGCTATCTTATAACGATCTCCCGAATAAACTCGCCAAAGATTCACTGCAATTTCAAAACCCTGAGACTTCGATATTTTTGAGCGGGGGAAAAAGCCGCATGGACATGCAATCGCCGATTGGCAGACAATCGATGATTTATGACAAGAGCGCCGGCGTTTTATTTGATATTTTTTGGGCGCAAAAGAAGTACTTGCAAGTAAACGTCGCTGAACTGAAAAAACAACGCGCTGCGGTTCTAAGTGAGTTAAATCAAAATAGTGAATCGCATCCCGGTTCTTCGCAAGTCAAGCCGAAGGCGCATTTCAAAAAGACGGCTAAGAAAAAGAAAATTGCGGGAATTCAGTGCAGGAAATTCGTATTTCAGGACAGCTCGAAATACCACGTGGTTTGGGCAAGCATGCGTAAAACAAAAACGCTCAAACAGTTATTGGCGTTCTATCTTGACATTCGCAACGACGTCGATGCGCGCGGCGGGGATGAGCCGGACATTTGGCATGATTTCCCCGAAGCGATCCCCTTGGCGAGCTTGAAAATTGTAAGAGCGCCCGGACAGGGTTTGGTGGTTGAAATCAGCAGAATCGACTCGATGAACTTCCAGACTTTCATGCCTGATTTTTTCCAAACGCCGGAAGATTTCACGCGCGGCGATATTTTTGACACGCTGCAACTTGACAGAAGTGCGCCAACGCGGCGGCAACCGTAGAAAAGAGTTGTGGGCGGGCGAACTTTGTATTAAATTAACTGACTAATAAATATTAGTTTAAGCATACAAAGGATCAGGCCATGACTCATTTTGGCATGAATCGTCGCGCGATAGCAGGAAGCGCCTTTCTTTTTATCCTCATTCTGACCACGCATCTTTTCTCTCAACAAAACGGCCAGGGCCGGACTTATACCGTCCGCGGCCAGATTCTTTCCCTTGTTGACAATCTCCCTTTGGCCAATATTCAAGTGCAGCTAAGCGGAACAGATTTTACCGGGGTGACCAACGAAGGCGGGCAGTTTGAAATCAAGGGCGTACCCAGGGGCGAGTACGACGTCATCGCAAAATATCCGGACTTTGACGTAACCGTTCTGCGGAACGTTCAAGTGCCGCCACAGTCGCGTCAAGAATTTGTTTTTGAGCTCGATCCAGTGGAGGACGCCGAGCCGCTGCCATACACGGACGTAATTGATTTACCAGACTCTCTTGGCGCCATCGAAGGCGAGATTATCGCCAATCTGGAACAATTCAGCGCATCGCTCGGCAATGGGCAAGTCATTCTAAAAGCGACCGTCGCAGGCAATCTAACAAAAGGATTTCTCTATCCGAAAAAATGGAAATTGCTGCCGGACAAAGAGCAGACCTTCCGTTTTAAATTTGTCCTGCCAAAAGGCGAGAAGTACCGGCTTTATCTTGTCTGGCAAGAGACCAAAGACACGTACATCGAAGATCGGATCATCGACGTGGTGCGCGCCGCAGCGTCTCAAAATCAAGCCGCGCTTTTTGACCTTACAGTTCGCGATGAGTACAAGGACGTTTCGTACACGCTTGATGTAAAAAAAATCGGGAAATAGCTGCAAAGCTTTACGGTTGATCTCACGATTAAATATTTCGAACGCTTCGATCTTTTCTTAATTTGCCGGTAAGTTGCTGAGAAAAACGACGAGGCCAGTCCTTCCAGTAATCAATCTCATTTTGAACCCAATTTCTGTTCACGTACTGTGGCGAAAGATTCGTTTGTTTCAGCACTGATTGGCAATTTATAAACTGCTGAGCCCACCCTAAGAGCGTATTTGGAAAGTCCTAAATTGTCATGCTGTAAGCATCTTTTTTAGACTTTTCCGCAACAACTGTCGGAACGTTCATGCCTGGCGACCCAAAAAGATTCCTACGGAATGACAAGACAAGGACTTTCCAAATACGCTCTAAGCTCGTTTGCGTGTCGCGAAAGAGTTATACGAAAGCGTTTTAGCCATACCTCTCGAAGAATTGTAGATTGGTAAATCAAGAGCAAATCTCGCGCATGATCTCGGCGAGGCGTTGGGTTAGGCGGCGGCGGTGGAATTGCGATGATTGGTTGGGCTGAAATTGAATCCCCCCGTTTTGCCGCTGGCGCACCCAGGCTGCAAGCACGGCGGCAATTCTCTCCGTTTCTCCCGGGTGAAAATCATACCCCATATTTTGTTCACGAACGAGTTTGCGCGTATCGCCGTAAGGCCCGACCGCGAGAATCGGGCGGCGGCTGCCAATGTAGTCGAAGAGTTTTCCAGGAATCATTTTTCGCGCGTGAGGGATGTTTCCAACCAGCAGCAGCAAGGCGTCAGCGCCGGTGAGATGCGCCAGGCTTTCCTGATACGAACAATAATCCATGATCTCGACGCATTTCGCAAGCCCGGTTGTGTTAACGTCCAGGCGATCTTGCGAAGGCACCACGCCCAAGAGCTTCAATCGCAAAACATCCTCAAAACGCGGGTAAATTTGAAAAAGCTTGTGCATTGCCGCAAGCATCGGTCGCAAGCGCCGCCAGGGGAAAAGCGTTCCGGAGTGTACAATCGTAAAATGCTTTTCATTGTGGATCGGTTGGACGTTTTGAAAATCATCCGGGTCAAAGCCGTTGGTGAGGACATGGACGCGCGCAGGCCGCAGTTCAGGAATTTTTTCCAGCAAGTGACGGCGCATTTCGTTAGAAACGACAATAATACGATCCGCCTCAAGCAGCGTGTCTCGCTCCATTTTGTCGTCTAGACGTTTGCGCCATTGCCAGTTGTACGGGTTGTAGCTTTCCGGGTACATATCCCAAAGGTCGCGCAAATCGGCGATCCACGGCAGGCCGGTTCGGCGTTTGAGCGTTTTTCCGATAAGGTGGCAAGTGTTTGGCGGGCCGGTTGAAAAGATGACGTTTATTTTTTCGCGACGAATCAAGCGCGCACCGGCGCGAATGGCGAACGGCTGCCAACCAATGTGTTCGTCCGGTATGAAGCCCAGGGTGTAGGCGGTTTTTTTAGCTCGGGTGAAGAGGCCGTCACGGCTGCCGGATTTTTGTTGCTGGGGATTGTGCCCCAAGATTCCTCGCAACATTTGGGCAGGTAAGATTGCGCGCGAAGTATGAACAGGCACGCTTGGCGGGAGCTGTTGCAGCAGCGATTCGTCGGAGACAACATGCTTACGATTTTTTACCGTCAGCACATAAGGCTCCCAACCAAAATCTGGAAGATAACGTGTGAATTTGAGCGTGCGTTGCGTACCACCGCCGCCAATGGGCGGAAAATAGTACGCAACAATCAGCGCCTTCGGCATCCCTGTTTTCCTGGCTCTGACGTGAGAAAAGCAAAATCCGTTTTTTGCGGTACAAGTATTAAATATAGCGGACAATTGGTTCTTTTTCGTAACCAAATTATTTTGATGCACAACATGACGAAAGCGCTTGCCCCGGCAGCCATTGCAGCGCCGACAAGGTCGAATCCGGGAATGAAAAGAATATCTAAAACAGCATTGAGTAGAAGGCCGACAAATGCGATCATGGCATTTAGCCCTGGTTTTCCTACGCTCAAAATATAATTTGCGATGATTTTTGTCCCGGCGCGCGCGAGTATGCTGAAGCACGCGATGCGCAGGGCCAAAACCGCTGGCAGATAATCGGGGCCAAAAATATAGAACACGATCTGTTCCGCGAAAATCGCCAAGCCCGCCGAAATCAAAAAGGTCATCGCCAACACGGATCGGGTAACGCGCGCTACAAGCGCCGGGGCTTCTTCTGGCCGCCTCGCCGCTGTCGGAAACAACACTTCGCCCACACTCGATGCGAGCATGAGAAGCGACTCGGAGATAAGCATGATGATCGCGTAGTAGCCGACCGATTTTTGATCTAAAAAGTAGCCGATAAAAACCAAATCGATGCGATAAAAAAGAAAGGCGAAAGTACCGGCCAGGTAAGACTTCCAGGCGAAGCGAAATTGCTTTTTAACGAGCGAAAAATCGAATTTCAGAGTTACGCGCCCGTCCATTGCGTTAAAAAATGCAAAGATGAGCGTAAACGCGTGCGAAGCCAGAAAGATTAGCACAACGCTTTCAATCTGAATCGAATCGAAGAGAAAAAGCGCGAGCAAAAAAATGCCAAACAGCGCCGGTCGTATAAATTGAAGTAAACCGAAAGCACCGAACACTTGGTCGCCTTGCAGAACGCCAAGCAAGTTTTTGAAAAAAAGAATAAGCGGGATGACCGCGAGCATAATTGCGACGTGCCGCGGCTCGGAAAAATCAAAGAATGCGTCCTGGAAAAACACCCCAAGACTCAAAACGACGATTCCAACCAGGAGCGAAAAATATAAAGAGTGAGAAAGCGCAAGTTGGCGGCTGATCATGCTCCGGCTTACGAACCAGGCGTTCGATACATTCATCCCGAACATAAATGCTTGGCTGCCAATGCCGGGAATAAGTAAAAGTAGCGCATATTCGCCCTGTCCTTCTGGGCCCAACAAGCGCGCCACAAAGAGTCCGGCCAAAGACTGCGCCGCCAGAGCTGCGATGCGAAACGCAAGGACTTGAAAACTGTCGCGTTGAAAACTCATGCAGAGAATTTTGTGTACTCTTTAGCTCGCAATTTATTGAATATTTTTCAGAATATAACTGGTGTTACGCACGCGTCGTTTGGCACGCACGATCAAAGCCTGCGAGCAACTTTTGATTCTCATTAGCTCCGCTCTTCAGGATACTATTGGCGAATTCAAAAGACCCCAACGGGGTCAAATGTAACAGCGAAGGGCGAAGCCCTGGAAACATTGAATATTGTCATTATTATCAAGCCCTGTAAGGGCGACATAAAGTCAAGTGAGCCAAGATTTTACGCCCTTTCAGGGCTAAGAAATAGTCTCTGGTCTCGCTTTTCCAGGGCGTTGCCCTTCGTTATTCCATTTCGCCCCGTTGGGACTGAGTGAATTGTCAAAAGCGACTCTCGAAAATGAAATCGCCAACAATATCCTTCAGAGCGGAGATTCTTAAAGACGACCGTTCTTTCTCTTCCGCTGCGCCGGCGCGGCGGAAGAGAAAGGAATAGGCGTTTTGTGCGTCGTCGGGCGAATCGGCGCGCCTGAATATACAAAAACCTGCTTGAGAGAAAAGTTATGAAAATTCACTGCGTTTATAAGGCAAAAAACAGACTCGGGGAAGGCCCGGTTTGGTCTTCGGAAGAACGAGCGATCTATTGGTTAGACATTCTCGGACAGAGGCTTCAAAGGCTTGAGCCGGCGACAGGAAAATTCAATTTTTGGGAAACGCCGTCGCACGTCGGGTGTTTTGCTTTCGGGCGGGACGGTCGCATTCTTCTCGCCTTGCAAGACGGATTCGCCTGGCTCGATCCGAATTCGGACGCAGTTTCAATGTTTTTTAATCCGCCCGAGAATACGCCGGAACTGCGTTTTAACGATGGTAAATGCGACCGCGCCGGGAGGTTTTGGGCGGGAACAATGGAGTATGATTTACGACGGCCCCGAGCCTGCTTGTACTGCCTGGACGAAAACGGGGCCTGTACAAAAATGCGCGATCATATTATTTGCTCAAACGGTCTTGGTTGGAGTCCGGACAATCGGACGATGTACTTCACCGATTCTTTGAAGTATGAGATTTACGCGTATGATTTTGACTTGAAGACCGGCGAAATCGCGAATCCGAGAATTTTTGCAAAAGATTACGACCATGTCCCCGACGGATTGACCGTGGATGCGGAAGGATTTGTTTGGAGCGCAAAATGGGACGGCTGGCGCGTCGTGCGCTACGCCCCGGACGGCTCTGTAGATCGAGAAATTGAGCTGCCTGTTCAGCGCCCAACGAGCTGCATGTTTGGCGGGCCGGATTTAACGCATTTGTATGTCACTTCAGCGAGTGTCGACTTGACTGAGGCGGAATTACAAGCCGGGCCGCTCGCGGGTTCGTTGTTTATGATCGAGACGGGGATTCGCGGTTTGCCGGAGCCGAAATTTGCAGGTCGCTTTGCCAGATGATTGTCCCTGCTGCTTATAGGCGATTTTTTTGGGTCCATTCTTTTAACTGATGTTACACGCGCCGCAAACGTAAGGAGTGGGGCTGTCTAAAAACATCAAACTTGCAGAGCGATACACAACATGTCGTAGGGGTTCAAAATTTTTAACCCCTACATGTGGTATGCCTGCTATTCAGACCCCTTGTTTTTGGACAGCCCTACTCCGAAAAGAGTTATCCGTTTCGCGGGCTATTTCAAGAGCTGCATTGCACGCGCCAATTCAATCCCGCGCCCGCGCATCCGCAGGAAGTATGTGCCGCTGGCGTTCCCGCGTGCATCCCAAATGACGCGATGCGACCCGGCGGTTTGGCGGCCTTTAAACAGCGTCTGGATCTTGCGGCCAAGCGCATTGAAAACCGAGAGTTCGATTTCCGCCGTTTCCGGCAATCTGTATTGAATCGTGGTGGTTGGGTTGAAGGGATTGGGGTAGTTTTGCGCCAGAAAATAATCATCCGGCAAAATTTGTCCTTCCTCGGAAATATTTGTCGTCGGATCAATCAACGGCAATTGTTCGAAGCCGGAGCCAAGAATCTGATTGACGTCCGGCGCACCCAGCCATTGGGAAAGCACGGTCGCGTAGACCTGACGAAAATCAAATTGGTGGCGAATATCGCCGCTTATTAGTTGATCAGGAGCCATTCCCGGGTGCGGGCCGTGCAAGCCGCCAAGCGCAGGGCGGCCAAAAAGAAACATTGGCGCCGCCGTACCGTGATCCGTTCCCGCACTGCCGTTTTCTTGCACGCGCCTGCCAAACTCAGAGAAGCACATGCCCAAAACGCGATCGGCAAGCCCTTGATTTTCAATGTCTTGCTGGAACACCGAAATCGCACGCGAAACATTGGAAAGCAATGTGTCATGCACGCCTTGTTGCGCGGCGTGTGTGTCAAAGCCCTTGATGGAAACAATAAAAACACGTGTGGAAAGACCGCCGGAAATTAAGCGCGCGACGATGGAGAGTTGGGCCGCAAGCGACTCTTCGGGATAATTTACCGTGTTTTGGGATTGATCGAATGCGCCCAAAATGTCTCCGGCATATTCGAAGGCGGAAGCGGCGGTGTCGCGGAGAAAAAAGAGTTCTCGTTCCGCAGCGGTTTTGGGTTCAACCGAGGGATCGCCGCCGTGTGCGTCGCCGCGCGTCACGAGATTATAAAAAGAAATGGGGTCTTGCAGCGAAATGCCTTTGGGATTTTTTCCAAGCAGTGCAAGTGAAGAAGTCAGCCCGATTTGAATTGCCGGGGGGCCAGTAGTTTCGCAGGTTGAACCGCCGTCTTCCGCAGGCGGACAGACTTGGTCAAAATAACGCCCGAGCCATCCCGTATCTTTGAGATCATCCGAATCGGAAGCGGTCATCCAAATATCCGTAGACTTAAAATGCGACCGATTAGGGTTGTCGTAGCCAACGCCTTGAACAACGGCCAATTTTCCTTCCTGATAAAGGTCGTGCATTCCGGAAAACTGCGGGTGAAACCCCAATTCGCCGTTAATGTCCATAATACGATTCTGAGTGATTCCGAGAACCGGCCGGCTGTTGTAATAATTGTCGTGCTGGTAGGGAATGACTGTGTTGAGTCCGTCGTTTCCGCCGGCAAGCTGCACAAGAACGAGCACGCGACCGTCATCTGGAATGCCGGAGAATTTGCGAAGTTTTGGCGGCGCGCCGAAAAGCTTTTTCGTGCTCCACATCGGAAAAACCAGCGGCGTCCCGGCGAGCGGCAGCATACATTGAATGAATTCGCGTCTGCGCATGTTCAATCTCCTTAATGCAATTGATACTCCGGCAGACGGAGCAGTTGGGTGAGACAAGTTTTGACGCGATCTTCAACGCCTTCGTAGTAGAGCGACCAATCATCTTCATTGGCGCCGTCGAGCATGACTTCCAGCATTAATTCGAACGTCAACGGATCGAGGGCGACCGGCGACAAATGTTCGACCCACCTTTGCAACAGCAGTCGCGGATTCACGTCAGCATCAAAAGAGCGGGCGAATTGCATCACGTCAAAATCGATGGGGCGGACGCTCTTCCGATCAAGGTCGCTGTCGATGCGCCCGCCGAGAATAACAGATTCGCCAAACGCGCCGCGCGTTGCGAGCGTCAGCGGGCTGATCCAGCTTCTTTGCCCGGCCCAGCCAGCAACGTTCGGCGGATCGAGCAATGTCTGGTCGAGTAAGCTCGATGCGTTGTAAATATAGCCCAGGTCAACGTCTACAGCTCCAAATTGACGCGCTGCGCTTATCGCCAATTTCAGCGGGCTTTTGATCAAAGAGCCGACGTTTTCTTCATCGTAAAAATAGTCTGACTTAAAAATTGCTTCCAAAACCGGCTTGATTTCGTAGTCGCTGTTGCGAAAGACGCCGGCAAGCTCCGCGATGCGTTCTTCGTTCTCTTCAAAGCTCACAAAATTGCGATAGATTTTCCGGCAAATGAAATTAGCCGTGATTTCTTGCTCTAAAATCATATCCACAATGTCGTCGCCCTGGAATGCGCCGGTTTTCCCCAGGAAAGTTTTTGAACCTCCGGAATGAAGGTTGGGCGTAAAAAAGGAAGACAGCGTTTCCGTGTTGACACGCCATCCGGTGAGTGCTCTTGCCGCTTCTCTAATGTCGTCTTCCGTGTATTGATCAACGCCCATAGTGAAAAGTTCGAGCAACTCGCGAGCGAAGTTTTCGTTCGGTCTGTTCTTGGTGTTCTGGGCGCCATTCAAGTAGATCAACATCGCCGGGTCGCGCCACATTTCTTTTAAAAATGTTCTAAAATTTCCCAGCGCATTGCGGCGCAACATGTCGATATACTTGTACAAAAAGTGCGCTGACTTGACGGCGGCGGCTTCGATCACAAAATGATTATGCCAAAAAAGCGTCATGCTTTCGCGCAGATTGTACGGGCTTTTCGCCATGAGATTCAGCCACCACGCCACCGTGTCCCGCCGCCAGGCGCGGTTGGCACGATTAAAAGCGTTGCGTTCTTGCGGCGTCATAGATCGGTAATTGTAGCCTTGATTCACCCAGTCTCCGGGAGGATCGGGCAGAGGGAAATCTGCGAGGAGAATATGAATGAGTTCATCCCTTGAAATTGATGAGGCGGCAATCGTTTCTTCATGAGATGCGCCGAATCCCGAGCGCATCAGCAAGTGTTGAGCTTGCACCTTTCCCCATTGCGTCGCTGACTTATGCAAGCGGCGCTCCGGCGTTTGGGGGAGATCGTGTTTTGGCGCAAAATGGAGATTTAAGGGGCGTTTGTTTTTTTCCAATGTCTCCATAGTCTTTTCCAGAAAAAGATGACTGTCAATCGAGCCGTCGACAAGCTCGTTTGTTTGAGAGCGGGCTGTGGAAAATGAATGACATTTCTCGTGTCAATTCGGGCGCCAAATTGTTGGAAAGCTGCGTAGAATGCAAGTATTTAACGACTTAAATCAAATCGACTTATTGCGGCTTTGTACTGAATTGTACACTCGAAATTCACATTCTGTACAGTACGGTACGTTTTGAAACGAATTCGCCGGTTGATTCGTCTGCAGCGTTAAAATTTACGCATCTATTCGTGCAGCGCGTCTATATTTCTTGCAATCGCGCCGATGAGTAAATTTGACAAAGGCAAGAGCATTGCCTATATTGCGCGATTTTGTCAACCAGTTTTGATTGATTGCGCACCAAATGCGGTTTTGAATAAATAGAGAGCTTTACAATGAAAAATGGAAACGCCACACAAAACGGCCAACTCTATCGTCGCGGCCTCGGGTTGAAAAAAGAAGTTGCAGGCCAGCTCGAATCGGATTATTCCAGTGCCATTATCGATTATTTCAAGTCGAACAATTACGAAATGCCGCTGGGCGGTTCGACGCTTTATTTGGCAAAGGAATTCGGATTTTGCTATGGCGTCGACAGGGCCGTGGACTATGCCTACCAAAGCCGCACAAAATTCCCGGACAGGCGCGTTTTCCTCACCGGAGAAATTATCCACAACCCTCACGTCAACCGCAAAATGCTGGCGATGGACATCCAGTTTCTCTCCGGCCAATACGCAGACGGGAACAGCTTTGACTCGCTCGACGAGGATGACGTCGTCATTCTTCCGGCGTTCGGCGTGACGATCCAGGAATTGGAAATTTTGAAAGGCAAAGGCTGCATTTTGGTGGATACAACCTGCGGTTCAGTTTTGAATGTCTGGAAACGCGTTGAGCAATACGCCCGCGACGGTTTCACATCGGTGATTCACGGCAAGTATTACCACGAAGAGACCAAGGCGACCAGTTCGCAGACGCAGAAATATCCCAATGCACACTACCTGGTCGTTCTCGACATGGAGGAGACGGAGCGCGTTTGCGACTACATCGCGGGAAAGATGACCAAAGATCAGTTTTTTCAACTTTTTAAAAATGCGGTTTCGGAAGGTTTCGACCCGGACATTCATCTTGAAAAAATCGGCGTGGCCAACCAGACGACGATGCTGTCGAGCGAATCTTTAGCTGTGGGAGAACGCTTGCGTAAAGAAATGACCGCGAAGTTTGGCGATGAAGAAACCGCGCAAAGATTCAGAACTTTCGACACCATTTGCAGCGCGACGCAGGAACGGCAAGATGCGATTCTTGAACTTTTGCAAAATAAAAACCTGGACTTGATGCTCGTGATCGGCGGCTACAATTCCAGCAACACGGGACATCTCGCGGAGCTTTCCGGCGAATATACAAAAGCGTTTCACATCGAAGACGCGCGCTGCCTTGTCGACAGGTCAACGATTCGTCATCTTCCCGCTTTTCAAAAAGAAGAGCGCATTGCAAAAGATTGGCTGCCGGCAGGAAATCTAAGAATCGGCCTGACAGCAGGCGCTTCGACGCCGAACAACAAAATTGGCGAAGTCGTCATGAGGTTGGCTGAATTGGGCGGGCATGATCTGGAGACGCTTTTGACAAAAATGAGCGTTTAACGCCTGTCGTTTTTCACAGGCAGCTTGCGACTGCAAAGCCAGCCTACATATCAAAAATGAAGCGCGCCTGCCAGACGCCGCCGCTTTTTTTGATGCTCAAATCGTGATAAGTCACGGCTTTGACTTCCGTGAAAATGGTGTGGCGGGAAAAATCCGTTTTCTCTCCCCAAGCTCTTCCTACTGCACATTTTTCATCAAGCGCATCGATTTCAAATCGTGAGAAAATCAATTCTTGCGTGATGTGAATGAAATTCAACTCGGACAGCCAGCGGATAAACAAAGTTTCCAAATCTTCCGCCTCAACGCGAACTTCGACCTTTTCGGTTTGATCGACGTTTCGCAAATCCGCGATCACTTCAAACATGCCAAAGGCGGATTTCTCAAAAAGGGCTTCCAAATTTTCTGCGGAGACAAGCAGGCCAATGTCTCCGGTATGGTCGATTTGCGCGACGCCTTCCATTTTTCAATCCTCATTTTGGGCAAGATTAATGTCATCGAACAATATCGTTTTCGCCACGTATCCGGGCTTGATTTTGCCTTAAAAGCTCATTATTTTAGTTGCCGTTTAAAACGCAGGCAAGACGCAACGATGACGCGCTTAATAAACGCAAAATTATAAAATACCGGCACAAATTTTTACGAGAACAAGCCTTTTGGGAGTATTTGGTCGTCGCCAATAGGGCTGGCGGTCAAAACCAAATCCGGGAATTAACCAAAAATGATGACATATTTTTTATCCACAGCTTTTGTTCTGGGCTTTCTTATTTTCGTTCACGAACTGGGACATTTTCTCGTCGCCAAATGGGTGGGCGTCAAGGTTCAAACTTTTTCAATCGGGTTTGGCACGAGGCTGTTTGGGTTTAAGCGCGGCGATACGGATTACCGCATCTCCATGATTCCTTTGGGCGGCTACGTTAAAATGGCGGGCGAACTTCCAGACGACGAGGTGACCGGAGCGCCGGATGAATTTAATTCCCGCACAGTTCCGGAACGGATGGCCGTGATTCTCGCCGGGCCGTTTATGAATTTGGCTTGGGCGGTGATTTTCCTGACCATTTATTTTTACGGCGGCAGACAAACGCCGGCGTTTCTTGAAGAAAAGCCAGTCGTCGCGTGGGTTGATCCGCTTTCAAGCGCCGCAGATTTCGGGCTCGAACAGGGCGATGAAATTATCGCAGTCAGCAACCACGAGACGGAAAAATGGCAAGACGTACGCGATGCGATGATTGAGCTTGATGAGCAAAAGACGTTCGACGTTCACGTTTTGCGGCGGAATCGCCAAGAGTCCGTTCAAATTGTTTTACCCGACAGCGTAAAAGGCCCTCAAATCGGCTATTGGGACGGTTTCGCGAACGCACCGCCTTATATTCAACAGATTTTAGACGACGGCGCCGCGAAAGCCGCCGGTCTCGAGCCGGGCGACGTTATTGTTTCGATAGACGGCCAGCCGATGCTCAATTTTCATCAATGTATCGGCATTATCAAAGCCAACCCTGAGAACGCGCTTCTGGTTGAGGTGCTGCGAGAAGGACGCGAGCTCGAACTTTCAATTACGCCGCGGCTGACGGAAGACGGCACAGGGCTTATTGGCGCTGTAATCCCGCCAATAGGTCGTTCATTTACGTTCACGGAATCGGTTTCCAAAAGCGTTGATGAGAACCTCAAGTTTGCCGGATTGATTTTTGGATATATCGGGCGAATCTTCGCGGGCGAAGAATCCGGCGACAAGATTGGCGGACCGATCATGATCGCTCAGGTGGCTGGAACCGCAGCGCAACTTGGCTGGGACGTGCTGATTTATTTTATGGGCGTTTTGAGCCTGCAATTGGGGCTTTTGAATCTTCTCCCCATTCCCGTGCTCGACGGGGGGCACATGGTAATTTTGACCATTGAAGGCGTTTCAGGGCGCCCCGTGAGCGTAAAAAGCAGGGGCGTTGCTCAGGCGGTTGGTCTTGTGATTTTGCTGGGCATAATGGGATTCGCCTTTTTCAACGACATCACGCGCTGGATTGCCGGATAGTTTTAGAATTTGCTCAAAAACGCTGAAGTCAATCGCTTCAGCGTTTTTGCATTAACGGCGATCATGAGTCGCCGAGCCTCTCTGACAAATTTTCCACCCTTCATTTTCCCGCCAAAATTCAACAAGTTCCGCGAAGTGCTTTGAGCGCGCCGCCGAGCTGTCATTATTCCCCAACCACAACTTGCCGGAAGCAAAGCGTTGAGCTGCGAGTAATTTTCTGGCATGGAGTGGGACGATTCATCGTCGCACCGCTTTCTAAATCAAACGCTGAAGCGTTTGACTCCGGAGTTACTAGATGGTGAAGACTGCAAATGCGGTTGGCTGTTGGACAAAAACAACGCTAATGACCGTCAGAAATAAGTTGAAAGCTTGAGCGCAAGGTTTTATGCTGACAGCCTTGTTGTACTCGAGAGTTCGTCTGAATTTTATGGATGCGTTGCGATGAATCTAACCTTGAAACTCCCCCGTTTTTTCCTGAGTCTATCGTTTTTTGTCTCGTTGACCGCGCTGCTTTTCGCTCAAACAAACGACTACGATCTCCTGATCAAGAACGGCAAAATTTATGATGGAACCGGCAATCCCTGGTTTTATGCTGACGTTGCCGTTTCCAATGGAAAAATCGTTTCCGTTGGAAAATTGGAAGGCGCAAAAGCGGCTCGCACCATCGACGCAGGCGGAAAAATCGTCGTGCCTGGATTTATCGACATCCACTCTCACGCCGATGACGGCGCACGGCCGCAGGGCGGTTTGCGGGACAACGACCCGAAGCGTCGTGCAGCGCCGAATATTGTCATGCAAGGCGTTACGACGGTCGTGGTCAATCAGGACGGGCGTTCGCCATGGCCGATTAATCAACAAGCGTCTCAACTTTTTGAAAAGGGCGTCGGCCCCAATGCCGCGCTGCTTTTTGGACATGGAACGATTCGCCTGCGCGTGATGAAAAAAGATTTTCGCCGCGCAGCTACTGAATCGGAAATCGCCAAAATGCGCGAATTGGCAAAACAAGCCATGGACGAAGGCGCGCTGGGGATGTCCGCGGGCCTGGAATACATTCCGGGGCGCTGGAGCACGACGGACGAGGTTGTCGCCATCGCACAAGAAATAGCGGCCTACAACGGGGTCTATATTTCCCACCAGCGCAGCGAAGGAACCGACCCAATGTGGTTTTGGCCGACCCGACACGATCCAGGCGCGCCAACGTTGCTGGACGCCGTTATGGAAACCATTGAAGTCAGCGAAAGGAGCGGCGTGACCGCCGTCTGCTCACACATCAAAACCAAGGGCGCGCATTTTTGGGGAGCGAGCGGCGCTGCGATTCAACTCATCGAAGCGGCGAGAGCGCGCGGCGTGAACGTTTGGGCCGACCAGTACCCATACAACACCAGCGGCACAGACGGAAATACAACGCTGATTCCTTACTGGATTTTTGATTCGGAAAACCAATTTTACATGCCGCGCCAGCGTGATCAGCAAGTCAATTACGCAGAGAAATTACGAGCGAAGTTAAACGACGAAGCGGAAATCACGAAGCTAGAAAGGGACATTGCTCACGAGATCAGGAGACGGGGCGGGGCTGAGAACGTCGTCGTTTTTGACTATCCGGATTCGTCCTTAATTGGCAAATCGCTTGCCGAGCTCGCACAGATGAGAAATCAGTCGCCGATTGAAATGGCGATTACGCTGCAACTGGAAGGGTTTCCCAAAAGGCGCGGCGGCGCGCGTTTGCGCGGTTTTTCCATGTCCGAAATTGATTTGGAAGCATATGGCGCCAAGCCTTGGGTGATGACCTGTTCCGACGGTGGAATCGCTATGCCGGGAGACGGCCCGGTTCACGCGCGCTTTTACGGCACTTTTCCGCGCAAAATCCGCCACTATGCGCTCAATCGGGGAGTTATTTCAGTAGAAAATGCAATTCGGTCGATGACTTCGCTGCCCGCGCAGGTTCTGGGATTACGTGACCGCGGCATGATTCGAGAAGGGTTTTGGGCGGACATCACCGTGATTGATCTTGAAAACTTGCGAGACGCGGCGACCTTCGAAAATCCGCACCAGTACGCCGAAGGGGTGGAACATGTTTTTGTTAACGGCAAGATTGTCGTTGAAAATTCAGAATTGACTTGGGCGCTGCCGGGCGTTGTTTTGCGCAACAAAAAGCATCACTCTGAACAAGCGACCGCCAGTGAGTAGCCGCGAAAAAAGATCGTTCGCTTGACGAATACATTGAAGAACTAGCTGAGTGCGAGTGCGCCGCTAAATTCTCTTGTAAATCCACTCCGGGATGAAGTATTTCCGGTTGGTCAAAACACTGCCAAGCACATTCACGCCGGCGTCTTGTAACATTTTGTTGAGGCCGTTGATGGCCTCGTACCTTTTGTCATTCGCGCGTACGGGGACAATGACGGCGTCGCAAAGTTTGCAGATTCTCAGACTTTCGCTGTCTTCCGAAACGGGCGGGACGTCAATGAAAATAAATTGCTTTCTTTCTCGCAGCTTTTTTAAAAGAGCGGTAAAGCGATCCCAACGATAAGGGGGAGCCGCCTTTTCTCCGGCGGGCAACATGTCGAGATGATAATTGACGAGGTTGGTCGCCTTAATTTCCTTCAACCCTTTATTTTTCAATAACCCGGACAATCCGCGAATATTTTCAACGCCAAAAATCTTGTGCAGCGAAGGGTGGTTGAAACAAGCGTCTAAAAGAAAAACGCCTTGCGGCTCGTTCTCCGACAGATCCAACTCCTGCGTCTCGTCCAGATCGTAAATCGCCGAGTTTGAGGTGTTTTCTTCGGCGATCAAAGAACCTAAAATTGCCAATAGGGTTGAAACGCCCTGTCCGCGACCAACACCTGTGAAGCCGATAATCTGGACGTCTTCCTTAACGTGAACGTCTTGGATAGCTTCAACGATTTTGGCATACTCGACAATCTTTTGGCCGTTTTTCGGCGTGCGAAGGTTTGGGAAAAATTGCGTTTTAGACGCTTTTATTCCTAAACGAATACTTTGTTTTTTCCCGGTCGGCTGTTTAAAATCAAGTAATGTTGAATCGAAAGCCGGCGGATTATCATCAAGCTTTTTTGGCGATTCCATCGAAAGAACTGCTGATCTGGCCATCCTCTGCCCTTTGACTATGGTTTTGTGTTCGCAATAGAAATATCTAAAGGTTGCACCGCTCCCAGCGCAACCAGCCCCGTCAATTCTTCCAGCTCTTGCGGCGTCTTGATTGAGTGGTCGAGAAACTCAAAAACGAGGGCGCATCCGATTCCAATACAAGCGCCCAAAATGACGGCGGCGATGATGTATAGCGCTTTTTTAGGCTTTATTGGGTCGGCCTCGGCGCGCGCAGGACTGACGACCTTAACTTTGACTTCCTGCTCCAATTTCGCCATCGACAGCCTGGCTTCTTCTCGCTGCTTCAACAGCATTGAGTAGATTTCTTCGGTGTCGCTGATGCCGCGGCTCAGTTGATTGTATTCGTATTCTTTACCCGCGTATTGCTGGATTTCGGCCTTGGCTTCACTGACTGATCGCGCCAGCTCTTTCTCTTCGGCGATGAGCGCAAGAATCGAAGCGTTTTCGTTTTGTACAATCTCTCGCACTTCGGTGGCGATTTGCTTTTCTATCGCTTCGATCTGCGTTTTGATTTTTTGCGTCTCGGGGTAGCGCGGCGAGTACGTCTGTTTCAGCCCGTCATAACGCAATTCAAGCGTCATTAAGTCGCCCTTCAATTTTGCGATATGCGCGCCGCGGCTTGGCTTGTCGCTGGCTTCGGTTGACGGCACGGAAATCTCCTGGCCATCGGCGATTTGCTTTTGAATCACCGCCAACACGGCTTCTTTTTTAATCCGTTGCGTCCGGACTTTTGTCAGCGTCTGCTGATAGTCGGAAAGGCTTTTTAGCAGCATGTTTTTTTGCTCATCCGGCGAAAGCACTTCTTCATCTTGTTTAAAAGCAAAACGCTTTTCTTCCAGTTCTTTCAGCTTTTCCCCGGTCACTTCCAACTGCTTTTCAAAGAACTTATAGGCTTGCGTACGTTTTGAAATTTCCGCTCGATGCGAAACGTAAGCGTCAACAACCTCTTCAACCACCTCAAGCGCCGTTTCGGGAGTGGCGCATTCATACGAGACGTCTAAAATTCCCGTATTCCTTCCGGGAGTGATCGTAAGCCCGGCGCCGAGCCCTTTGACGTCTTCAGCGAAACAAGGATTGGCGATTTTTGAACTCTTGCCTGACGACTCGTCTATCAAACCAAGCGATTCCCCGACTTTTGCCAGCACGGGGTAGCTTTCCATAATTCTGATTTCAGACTTCATCCAGTCGAAAGTCCCGTCGTCGCGCGGGCTGCCCATTTGAAAAAGAATGGCTTTTTCCGTTTCAAAATTCTTTTCCATCAGCAACGTTGTCGAAGCGCGGTACACCGGGTCAGTCCACAAACTCGCCGCGACGCCGAGCGCCGCAAAAACAAATAATGAGAAAAAAATGGATCCTTGCCGCTTGAACAAAATTGTCAGCAAATTTCTGAGAGAAAAGTTTGGATAATCTGAAATTGTCGCCTTCATCCGCCTGCCCGTTTGATTCGTCTCTGGTGTGAATGATATTTTTCACTCGCGATAAAGCAACGGTTATGCCAGCTTTTCGATGCTCATCAATGCTGGTGGATAAGTCATTTAAAAACAAGTTTCTGGAACTACACGTTTTTGAGCTTTTTGTGAATTGGCATATTGAAAAAATCAGGGGAGACGTAACGATTCATTCCAAGTTAAGTCTTGTCGGCGAATCGGAAAACGGGAATGTAATCTTTCGTTACAAACGAAACTGGTTCTTGCTCTGCAAAGCCTGCCTATGAACGTACATTTAGACTACCAAGCTTTGGCGATTTTAAACGGTTTTCGCCGAACAAGACCGTATCTCGACCAGTCGCCGAAACTCTCTGTATCAGAAATTTAAGCACCAGGGTTTACGCAGCAGAAATACAGGTAGAGGAGTGCAGCGCGAAATGCGATTTTTTCGAAGCGTCATTTCCGGGGTTGTCTTGTCATTATGTTTTTTTTCGTGCAAAAACAATCAATCTTCAGAGAACGGAACCAAAGAAAAGACCGTCGTCATTGGGCTGAACGCTGATTTTGACACGCTGCTTGAGATAGCGACGGCAAATTCAGACGCTCTTCATGTTATTGAAGAGATGCTTTTTTTAACGCTTTTCGATCTCGACGAAGAGCTCAATATTACGCCTCGGCTTGCCAAATCCTGGCAGTTTTCCCCGGATCACAAAATTGCGACCATTGCATTGCGCGATGATGTTTATTGGCAAGACGGCGAACGCACAACAGCGGCGGACGTCATATTTACCTGGCAAGTCGCCTCCGATCCGCAAACGGGCTATCCTGGAATCAACCGTTTCGATCAGGTCGATTCGTTGGTTGCCGTTGATGATTTTACGCTTCGTTGCCACTACAAATTGGCTTACGCCGACGCGCTTTATGATCTAAGAATTCCCGTCTTGCCCAAGCATTTGTTGCAGAATATTCCTCGGGCGGAATTGAAACAGGCCGATTTTAATCGTAAGCCGGTCGGTAACGGCCCGTACAAGCTCAAAGAGTGGCGAGCCAATGACCGCGTGATTTTCGAAGCGAATGAAAACTTTTACCAGGGACGGCCGAACATTGACCGGGTCGTTTTTCGCATTGTTCCAGATGAAGCGGTTCTCAACGCCAGCTTGCTGAGGGAAGAAATTGACTTCACGCCTTATGTGGCGCCCAATCGGCTAACCGCGCTGGAAGCTGTGCCCAATTTGTACACGCAAACTCACCTCGACCGAGGCTATTCCTTCCTTGCCTTCAACATGCGGCGCGCTCCATTTCAAGATGTAAAAGTTCGTCAAGCGATCACCGGAGCCGTGGACAAGGAGCGGATTTTGTCTGTTCTGTATCGCCGGAAAGCGCAGCAGGTTTCCGGACCGATCATGCCCTATTTTTCGGCTTTCAATAATTCTTCCTCGGCGGAAGAATTCTCACCGGGTTCCGCAACCGAGCTATTAAGCCTGTCAGGCTGGAAAGACGCCGACAGCGACGGTTGGCTGGAAAAAGACGACAAACCGTTGAAATTCACCATGAAAACGAACGCCGATAATCAATTGCGCTCCGACATGCTCGCCATGATTCAGGCGGATCTAAAAAAGATCGGCGTCGACGCTCAGCCTGAGCCGCTGGAGATGGGTCGACTTGTTCAAGACGTTTTGCAAACGCACGATTTTGATGCGGTTCTTTTGTCGTGGAAAACCGGTTTTACAATTAACCCGACCCAAATCTGGCACTCAGACGCCATTGAAAACGGCTATAATTTGTCGGGTTACAGCAATGATTTGGTCGATTCTCTGCTTGTCGCCGGCAGAAAAGAAATTGATGATTCTAGAAGAAACGAGATTTGGCGAGCGTTTCAAAAAGAGGTTAGCGAAGACGCCCCTTATGTTTTTCTTTTTGCACAAGAAAATACGGGGGTTGTCAATGCCCGAGTTAAGAACCTTCAAATGGATGTGCGCGGCTACCTGATTAACGTGGAATCGTGGCGGATTGAAGAAAGCGAACCCTTAGCCGCAAACAGCCCCACTCAATAGAAAGATAATTTTTCAGCCGTCAAAAATTCGACTCACGGATCAAACATCACGAGCAGGCAACCATTGAGTCAGGACGAACAATTTAAAATTCTCGTGCTTGGGCAGTCAGAGCTGGAAGCGGAAGTTGTTAGCTGCTTGCAGCTCAACGGCAACTCCGACGTTCAGCGAGCGGCTTCCGAGAAACGCGCGTTAGATTTGGTGCGGCTTCGTCGACCAAACGTCATCGTTTTAGATTTCGACCTGCCGCGATTTAAACCGCTCAAATTCATCACCCAGGCGATGGGCGAGCACTCCGGGGCGCAAATTCTAACCATTGCTGAATCTCCTTCCGTGGACAATGTGGTCAAATGCATAAAGCTTGGCGTGCGCGAGTTCATCCATTCTCCGAAGGAAAATCAAAAGTTGGAAGAAGTGCTGCAAGAAATCTATGCACACTGGCAAGCCTTGCAGCGAGGAAAGAATTTTGGCGCGAAGCAAAACGAGAAATTCAACATTCGGAATATCGTGGCCCAAAGCCCTGAAATGCAGAGCGTTCTCAAAGTCGTAGAAAAGGTCATCAAGCGGCCTTGGGTGACGGTGCTCATTCGCGGCGAAACGGGGACGGGCAAAGAAGTCATCGCGCGGGCCATCCATTACGGCGGCGACCAGAACAAAAATCGTCCCTTTATTGAAGTCAATTGCACGGCGATCCCTGAAAGCTTGCTTGAGTCCGAGCTTTTCGGCTACGAAAAGGGCGCATTTACCGATGCACGGCAACCGAAAAAAGGCCTTTTGGAAATGGCCCACGAAGGAACGCTTTTTCTCGACGAAATCGGTGATATGAACTTGCAATTGCAGGCCAAGCTCCTGAAGGCGATTGAAGAGAAAAGATTTCGTCGTCTGGGAGGGCTAAAAGATATTGAAGTCAAGATGCGCATCATTGCAGGCACCAACGCCGCGCTGGAAGAAAAGGTTGAAAGCGGAGCGTTTCGCAGCGATTTATACTATCGCCTGAACGTGATCAACATGTTCTTGCCGCCGCTCTGCAAACGCGGCAACGATGTGGTGATCTTGGCGAAGCACTTTATTCAAAAAGCCGCCGACGATTATGAAATGGCGCCGCGCACGCTCTCTCCGACAGCCGAGGGCATTTTATTGGCCTATGACTGGCCTGGAAACGTCCGTGAATTGCAGCATTCGGTGGAAAGACTCATGCTTCTCGGCGACTCTGACGTGATAGAAGCGGAAGAAATTGTGGAAGCCTTGGGGATTGACGAAGAGCGATTGGAAGCCGCCGATGGCGCGTCGAACTCAAGCGTCGCCCGAGCGATTCGCATTCCTCGAGAAGGACTTTCTCTTAAAGACGGCGAAAAGCAGCTTGTCAAAGAAACGCTGCGCTTGACCAAGGGCAACAAATCGCTGGCGGCGTCCATTCTCGGCGTCTCCCGTCCACGGCTGAATCGTAAAATTGACCAGTACGGCATTCAATTGTAAACGCACCTTATAGCGATTCTCAAAAATAATGTTTGATGATATCGCGTAAAATTTCAGGTAAAAGAGCAAGCTGAAGCTTGAACTACAAACGACGGTGCTTGCTTTACGCTCAGATAGAAACGGCGCCGCTGTCGTTTGTAGTTCAAACTTTAGTTTGTTTCCAAAGGCACGAACTTTGGAATTGGACAAAACTTTTGAGAGTTGCTCTAGGCCAGCACCCTACCCCTCAAAAAGCCCCATTTGATCATCCTTTTTCCCATTCCCCGCTGTTGCGTCATTATCGCCTTTGGGCGCAGGATTTCCTTCCCCATTTTCCTCGTCCCCGTTTTGAGGCAGGTTGATTTTGATTGGATTAATCGCCGTCACATGGTAGCGCGTTAGTTGATTGCCGAGCGCCTTCCAACCCTTGACGTCAATCAATTCCGTCAAGTTGATAAGGTCGGAAAATTTGTCGCGCGTCTTGCCTTTTTCATAATCCAGGACAATAAACGGTTTAGGGTGCGTCGTAACGAATTCCAGTTTTGTTCCCCTGCTGTCGCTCACAAAAAGCAATTTTTTGCCCGCTTTTGGAGCCTCGATCTGGAAACGTTTAACGTAATATTTTTTCACCTTGCCTTCAAAATAGACAGCGGTAACGATTGTCTCCGGAGCAAATTTTTCAATGCTGTGCAACTGCGTCGCTTCATAATGATTGGTCAACTCAAAATCCGTTAATTCACATGTTCCGTCCTTGTAAATCGCTAAAATGAGCTGACCGGTGTCGAACTCGCCCAAAAATTGTCCGCGCTCATCGGTGTTGAGCCGACCAACCGTATTGTCATACCAGACTTTTCGCCCGCCCAGCGTCGAAGCGCCCACGGAACGCTGCATAATTTTCGCAATCGGGTACTTCGTCACAATGTTGCCCTGCGAATTTCGTCCTTTAATCGCAATTTCGGCAAAATCGAAATCAAATAATTTCTTCCGCGCTTTGGCTCTGGGTGAGAGATAGACGCTGATCACTTCCGATTCGCTGTTCGGATTCGCCGTGAAATAGAGTAATTTCGAACCGGGATCACCTTTGGTCACGTCATTTTCCCGGTCGCGCGTAATCGCAGTAACGGCAAAACGCTTTGCGTAGGTCACGCCCGTTTTTCCATTGGTATAAATCGCATTGTAGACCATGCGCTCCTCGCCCTTTTTCCACACGTCGACATGAATGATATTTTTGCCGAAAAACGCTTTCGACGAGACCTTCGACACGATGTACTTGCCGTCCTTGCGGAAAGCGATAATGTCGTCGATGTCAGAACAATCGCAGACGTACTCGTCTTTTTTCAAGCCGTAGCCGACAAAGCCGTCCTTGCGATTCACGTATAGTTTTTCGTTCGCCACGGCAACAACAGCCGCATGAATTGTATCGAACGTTCGAATCTCGGTCTTGCGTTCGCGGCCCGGGCCGTACTTTTCTTTCAAATTTTGAAAATAGCTGACCGCGTAATCGACAAGGTGCGCCAAGTGATGCTTGACCTCAGCGATTTCATCTTCCAGCGCACGCAGCGCCTCGTCCGCTTTGAAGGAATTATATTTTGAAATGCGCTTGATTTTGATTTCGGTCAAACGAATAATGTCGTCTTCCGTCACTTCGCGGCGGAGCATTTTCTTAAACGGTTCCAGGCCGCGATCAATCGTTTCAAGAACGGCCTCCCATGTTTCGCACTCCTCAATGTCGCGATAAATACGATTTTCGATGAAGATTTTTTCCAAAGATGAAAAGTGCCACTTTTCTTCGAGATTGTGCAGGCGAATTTCCAACTCGCGCCGGAGCAGCTCGACGGTTTTGTCGGTCGAGAGCTTGAGAATTTCGTTCACGCTCAAAAAATGCGGTTTTTCGTCAATGATCACGCACGAATTGGGCGAGATCGAGACTTCGCAATCCGTAAAAGCGTAGAGCGCGTCGATGGTGACGTCCGGCGAGGTGTTCGGCGGCAGATCGATCAGGATTTCAATCTCTTTCGCCGTATTGTCGACCACTTTTTTGATTTTGATTTTATTATTGTCGTTCGCCTTGACGATGGAATCCATCACGCTGGTCGTCGTTGTGCCGTAGGGAATTTCGCGGATGGCGATTTGCTTTTTGTCGAGCACTTCCAAACGGGCGCGCGCGCGAATTTTTCCGCCGCGCAAGCCGCCGTTGTAATTGCTGAAATCAGCCATGCCGCCGGTCGGAAAATCCGGGATCAAATCGAACTCGCGCTTTTGAAGGTAAGCGATCGATGAGTCCAGCAATTCAATGAAATTGTGCGGCATAATTTTGGTCGCGAGCCCCACCGCGATCCCTTCGGCGCCCTGCGCCAGCACCAGCGGAAATTTTACCGGCAATTGCACCGGTTCGTTTTTACGCCCGTCGTAGGAAAGCTGCCACTCGGTTACAGCGGGATTGAAAACGACCCCAAGCGCGAATTTCGTCAAGCGCGCTTCAATATAACGCGGCGCTGCGGCGCGGTCGCCGGTTCGAACGTCACCCCAATTGCCCTGGGCGTCGATCAGCAGTTCTTTTTGGCCCATGTGCACGAGTGCGTCGCCAATGGCTGCGTCCCCGTGAGGGTGGTACTGCATGGTGTTGCCGATGATGTTGGCGACCTTGTGGTAGCGCCCGTCGTCGGTTGTTTTCATGGCGTGCAAAATGCGGCGCTGCACGGGCTTCAAGCCGTCGTCCAGCGTTGGCACGGCACGCTCCAAAATAACGTACGAAGCATATTCCAAAAACCACGCCTCGTACATGCCGTTGACGTGGAGTTTTTCGTGCATTTCCTCATCCGCCAAATCGACGGACGCAGGTACGGCGTGGCCGTTTGTGTCGGTGGTCACTTTTATAAATTCCTTTCTGTTGAGACTTTTTGAAAGAATCAGGCGGGTTTAGCTTAAAGCAAGGCTTACTCGAAGTCGTTTGTCGATTTCATCCATTGTTACAGCAGGTAAAACCCCTAACTTTTTTTGTACCGAAGATTTTGAAATCGTTAGGATCATCTCGGCTTTAACAATCGAATCTTTTGTGAGTCCCGCGTTTTTTCCTTCCAGCGTTGAAGCTTTTATATGATAATGAGTCGGATAGACCCTTGGTCGAATTGAACTTGAAATGGCGAGAACTATCGTATTAGGACTAAAACGATTTCCGACATCGTTCTGTACGACAAGAACCGGACGCAGCTTTTGTTGTGATCGATCATCAATGAAAGGCATATCGGCGAGCAGAACATCGCCGCGATTAATTGAGATCATTATGAGCCCCCGTCGTCTCCGGCCAAGGCCTGCATTTGCAAAGGCATAAGTTCTTTCAATTCTTGCGAATTTTCATCCGCCATTACCCGATAGCCCTCCGCCAAAAGTTCTTCGGAAAAATCAGGTTCGGCAACAACGCGCCGCAAACTCTTGCGAAGCAGTTCTACGATGAGTTGATCTACCGACTGTGACGATTTCTTCGCCGCTTCCTTCAAGCCGAGATGAAGGTCATCTTCGAGTGTGAGTTCCACTTTCTGCATTTCACGACTCCATAAATGGGTTAAATTGTATCTTTTCAAAATAGCCTTGAATCATGAGAGTTTCAATAGAAGTTTTATTCGGAATCACGTCTCATCCATGTCATTGACATGGAGTTTTTCGTGCATTTCCTCATCCGCCAAATCGACGGAGGCGGGGATGGCGTGGCCGTTGGTGTCGGTGGTCATTTTTAAACAAATCTCTCACTGTTCTCGAATATAAACCAGTTTTTTCGCTAAGATACTCTTGTCTAAGACAGAACGCAAAATATAAACTCCGCTTGGAGCATTTGGCAGTTCGAGAGACAAAACGTAATTTCCTGACGGTTGAAATCCATTTACCAATTGCTTGATCAAATTTCCTCTGATATCAAACAATGCGATATTTAGTTTCGCATCAGTAATCAGTGAGTATGTATGCGAATTCACTACTGTCCCGGTGTTGTAAACTTCTGTTCTCCGTAAGCCTATTTATTTTA
>CAXHAT010000078.1:0-34769 GCA_964014485.1 uncultured Deferribacteres bacterium | reverse complement strand
AGCCAGCCAATTCATTGGCTGGACTGAAGTTACGCCCGATTTCCATAAAGTCCCGGCAGGGACGATTGAAGTTGAGCGTCGTGTAAAAATCTCAGTCGTCCCTGCCGGGACTTCACTCGAAACACGGCTGATTTTGCCCCGCCAATGAATTGGCGGGCTAGTTTCGGTCGTCCCGCTGGGACTGATTTGAGTTATCCACATTCTTTTTATCGCGCGTGCGCCTTCGCGGGAATGACTATAACAAGAGTTCCTTTAGCATTATGTTTGGCGTCCGACATCCATCATGAATTAAATGCAAAAAGCCGTTCATCGCTGCATCTGAAGCTTGACCATTTTCAAGACGAAAGAATCTCAATGCGCCCTCGTGCGAGATTCCTTCCTTGTTTTGTGGGTAACAAAAAATGATCAGAGCCTTGTGCCTGCGTAGAACGGCTTTTTATTTACTTGATTCGCGTTGAAAGAGTTATTGCGTGACGTTAACCTGAAACGTTACGTCAATATCCGTCTCATCGCTTCGGTTGACGCCGTCTTTGGGGGCGTCGTCGTAGTGGCTCAGAACAACATTGAGCTGGCCGTTTGCGTCGGCGCCCGCCGTGACCGTGACGGTGAATTTCACGCCGACGGGATGATCAGTGCCGGAATTCGTGCCGTAGTCCGATTCGGCGTCCGCGTAAGCGACCGTCACTCTGCCAGCAATCCCGCCTGAAACTGTAAACCAAAACTGATGCTCTTCCGCCTCTTCTTCAACTTCTTCCGTTATGTCTTCCGCCGGACTTTCAGCTTCATTCAAAACCGAGACCATGCCGTCGTACGTTACGCCCGCGGTTAAACCGAGCGCGGTGATGGTTGGCGCATTGCCGCCGTCGCCGTCGAGGTCTTGAAATTGAGCAGTCACAGCCTGTCCCCCGCCTTGCGGCGTCAGCGTTAAATTGACGGTTGTGATCAGTTCTTCTTCACCGGGACCGTGATCGGGATCCGCGGGATTGTCTTCGCAACCGAATGAAAAAGCAAGAAAAGCCGCCAGCGGTAAAGTCCATTGAAATAATTTTTTAGTAGTCATGAAAATATCTCCAAAAGATGAATGCTTGACGTCACGCGTTTTGCCCCGGAACACATTCCTTCTGTCATTCCCACGCAGGCGGGAATCCAGAGATTTGCGCGATTTGCTGGGTTCCCGCCTGCGCGGGAATGACGCCAAAAAGCGCTCTTTGCGTTCCAGGACTGGTGCGTAACATCGATTAATTGAATTTTCCAAAGGGCGCGTTTATTCTTAAAATGACATTTCTGCCGGGATCATCAATAAAGTAGCGGAAACGACTCAAGTAATCGCGGTAGCGCGTGTTGAAAATATTGTTGACGCTAAACCGAAGATTCAACTCTTGCGTCCCGATTTGCAGTTTGGAGGTCAAGTTAAAATCGAAAAGGTTGTAGCCGTCCGGCGGGTCGGTATAATCGACGCCTTCAGGATAACGATTCTGCCTCGTCACAAATGCGCCGCCGATTTCGACACTGTTGGATTGCAGCGCTCCGAGGTTTGGCAGATCGACCTGAACGCCCGCCTTGAATCTGTCGGAAGGCAAAAGAAAAAGCGGCTCGTTCGTTTCCAGATTGTCGCCGCGTATGACCGAACCGGAAAGATCAAGATGAATTTTTGAATTCAAATCGAACGTGAAAGAGCCGTCGACTCCGCGCAGGCGTGCATCAGCCTGACGGTAGCTGAAAGCGGGGAAGGCGCCGCGAATCGTCAGCGCAAACTCTTCTTCCGGGAGAAGAAAAATGAAATCGTCAAAACGGTTGTTGAAAACGCTGATTTCTCCGCGCGCCCACGATCCGGCGTGACGGAGCGTCGCGTCCAGACTCAAACTGCGTTCTCGCTTCAGGTTGGGATCGCCTAATTCATACTGGGCGGTGCCGTGATGTACGCCGTCGCTGAAAAGTTCGTTCACGCTTGGCGGTCGCCACGCCGTGCCCAAATTTGTCCCAATCGACCAGTTTTCAGCAAATTGCCAGATCAATCCGAGCACGCCGGTGACGTTTGAATATTTGAGTACGGCTTCCGGGATGTTTTTACTTGGAACCGCAAAGACTTTCATCCAGCGATAATCGTAGCGCGCGCCCAGGTTGACCGTCCAGTTTTTATAAATCCAGTTTTCGATCATAAAAACGCCGCCGGAGTAGGCGCGGAAATTCGGGATGAGAAAGCCGGTGCTTTTGCGCACATTTCCTTGCCGCATGCCGCTGACGCCGATTTTTCCGAAAACATTACCGACCGGATCGTGCTGAAAAGTCAGATCGGCGGAATGGGTGGTCAAAACCAGATCGAAAGCGGGATCGGTCGGCGGCTCGGAGGAGAAGCGTCGGTGCGCGTCAAACTCTTGTCGCTGATTTTGCTGCCAGCCGTACTGCAATTCCAGCACGCCAACTTTGCCGAGATGCGTGTCGCTGTGCAATGAAAACAGATTGTGAGAAATCTGCTGTTTCGGCGCGCGGATGTCATAAGTGAAATCCGCGTCCACGGCTGGTTCGCCGCGCTCGATGGCGGCCAGCAGATCGCTCAAATTACCGATGTGCGCGCCGCGAAAAATGCCAAGCTCGGTGCCGAAGTGGCTAAAATGTAACTCAAGCCCAGTCCGGAATTTGCTGTACCCGGCTGCGACCGACCAGTTGCGCTCGTCAAAACCTGAGTTCCGAATTATATGCTTTGGCGCGCGTGAATCTCCGGCACGCCGGAAGCTGCCCTGCGTCCGCCAGCCAAAACCGGGGACGCTGCCAAATCCGCCTTCAAGAAGTAGTGATCCCGCGCCTTGTGAATTGTTGGAAAATGCGTTGATGGTCGCCTGCCCGCCGACGCCGCCGGTTTCCCGGAGATCACGCGGCTCGACACGAATGACGCCGCCGATGGCGCCCGCGCCGTATTGCACGCTCGCCGCACCTTTGAGCACTTCGATGCGCGCCGGAGCGAACGGATCGATTTCCGGCGCATGTTCCGCGCCCCACTGCTGCCCTTCCTGCTGCACGCCGGCGTTGGCGATGACAACACGCTGGCTATGTACGCCGCGAATGACCGGCTTGGATATGGACGGCCCGGTCTGCAGCGTGGTCACGCCCGGCAGTTCCGCAACGGTTTCACCGAGCGTTTGCCCGCGAATTTGTTCCAGCTTCTGGTCGGAAAGAATCGTGACGGATTGACTGGCGATGGTTAGGTCTATTCCGGGTTCACGGTCTCCGCGGACAACGATTTCGTCCATTTCCAAGGCTCTGGGAACGAGCGAAAAGTCATGCTTGGTGCGTTGCTCGGTAAGGGAAATTTCTATGACGATTTCCTGAAATCCAATAAACCGACAAATGACTTTGAACTTTCCTCTTTTGTGAACGCGAATGTCGTACTCGCCGTTTTGGTCGGTCACGCTGCCGATTTGTAGAGACGGCACAAAAACTTCCGCGCCGGGCAAGGGCCTGCCGGTTTCCCGATTTATCACTTTGCCAAAAAGGTGAACAGGTTCGCTTAGGTTGGCAAGTAGATTTCCGGCGGGGGCAAAGAAGATCAGATATAAAATTATGATCCGGAAAACTGATTTTGCGATGCGGGTTACCATTGTTTTTTTGTAAGTTTTCATTTTTTACCTGCTCTTTCCCTCAAACTCTGTAATCGCTTTAAGCAATCATAGAATTAGCGAGATTGGAAATAGAAACGCTGAGAGAATCTCGTTTATCCAGGCAGAAGTCTAAGCCAGGCTCGTTAGAAATTTCGTTTTCGGTCAAAGCGAATAATTGCGCCAAAAGGCGGTTTAAGCGTTAGATCAGCCTAATCTTCGCTTTTCTGCTGAAAATGCGTTTCAAGTCAAAAAATGTATCGAAAAGATTGGGAGTGTAGGGTTATGCGAGGCGTTTTGGAGGTGCGCGAAGGGCGAAATGAAATGAAGAACATGCAGAATGGATAAACGTTACTATCACGCCTATCGTGCCATCGGAGGACGACGCGTCGAGTGAGTGTTCCGAAGAAACCATTGCAGTTTGTTCGGAATGAAAGAAGCATGCTGCGCAAAGCGTTCCAAATTCCGTCGATTCCGGAGCGCTTTCTTTTTGACCGTTCTCAAAAGCAAGCGGCGCTCCTTTGTTTGTCGAGAAGCAGTTTGAATGGGAAAATTCAGCGCCGACGGTCAGGAAGAGCAGCATAGCAGTGAGAAAAACCGAGGTGATTTTTCTGAATCTGCTGTTCATCATGCTTTCCCTTTTGTTAAAGAATTTTATCAAGGCAGGCGAAATATAGGGCGAAAATGGCCTTAAGTCAAGAATTTCGGTAGACAGTTCAGGCGGATAGAATTTTTCTTCGGTTTTGTTTGCAGTATCGTGCGTTGCGAAAAGCGTCGTATTGAACAAGTTTCTTTAGTTTGCCGCGTCTGTACTCAGCGCTTCCTGTTCTCATAGTTTGTTCAGTTTTTCCTCAACGCGCGTTTTCCTATGGTTTAATTCGGCGAGAAGCATTTCGTCTTTGGCTGTTCGAATTGCGAGTTCCGTTCTGATTTGAATTTTGTGGATCGCACGTTCCGTAAATGCGAGCGCTTGCTTAAAATCTTTTAGCCGATGTTCAAAATGCTTTGCCAGTTCGATCATCGCTTCAACGCTGCGGTGAGGCAGGTCGACCATTTCCAGCCACACCTTTTCCGCTGCAACAAAATCTTTGGCTCTTTTGAGGCTCTGGCCGTACTCCCAAAGATATTCCGCTTGCGCATAAGGGGACGGCGCTTTTTCGTTTCGCGCTTGTCGGTAAATATTCGAAGCGTCTTGGTGTTTTTTGGTTGCTGAGAAGAGCTGTGCGACGCGCTGTTTTTGCTGAAATGCAAGTTTGTCGCTGTCGTGAATGAGTTCTGAAATTTTGATGACCAGGGCAAGCAGGCTGACGATATCCAGGCGGTTGTGCTCGATGACCGGCTTCAACGGTTGATATTCGCCAAAACGCAAGTAGTCCATGTAGATTTGAGGTATTTGTTCGCCGGGAATGTCTCCGACGCGGCGGAAGCCAAGCACCCTAGATTCCAAGGTGCCCAGACGACAATCGCCAAAATCGTCTTTCCAAATGCGCCGCGCCGCGTGCAACAAATCGAAGTGCTGCTGCATGTCCAGCGACGAATGGGTGCGGTTTTGTATGAATCGCGTCTGCAGCAAGGGTACGTCGAATGATTTGCCGTTGAAGCTAATAATGCCTGTGCGGTTTTCGAAGTATTGGTTCAAATACTCAAGCATCCAGCTTTCGTCGCTGAGTCGGGGCAGGACAAATTGATCTACGTGGAAAATCTGGTTCCGGATGTAGCCGACGCCGAGTTGAAAAACGTATGTGCCGGTTCCGCCGGCGAGTCCGGTTGTTTCGGTATCGAGAAAGACGGCGCGAGTAAGATCAAAATCTTTGTTGACGGTCTTTTTTGAAGCGGTTGAGATGGTTTCGCCCGAGATGCGAGAGCCGATATTGAGGTTGATTTGACCGTGTTTTTCGGTAAGCGGTTTTTCTGAACGCACGATGATAAACGCTTCATCGCGCCGTTGCAAGATTTCACCGCCAAGATATTCCGCAAGATGCTCGAAGTCGTGATTCTGAACTCGATCGCTGCGACGGGCTTCTGTTGCGCCTTCCAGTTGGCGCAGTTTTTCTTTGAAATTCATTAAGCCACTTAGAGATTGACTTTTTTAGAGCGTAGGGCTATATTGCGGCCTTTGCAAAAAACGCCACTCTTGGTTTCTGATCAAAGTCTTTATTTTTATTAAGCCTACAGTCGATAATTCTTCAAGATTAAGGCTGTCCTGCAACCTTCACCAAATCTATAATACAATTACAGCAATGGCAAGTACGGCAGATTTTAGAAACGGATTTACGCTAAGAATCGATGGAGCTATTTGGTCGATTCTTGAATTTCAACATGTAAAAATGGGGCGCGGCGGGGCGATTGTGCGCACCAAGATGAAGAATCTTAGCACAGGGCGCGTCCTGGAGAAGACTTTCCGTTCAGGCGAGAAGGTCAAAGACGTGATGGTCGAACGCAAGAAGATGCAATACTTGTATCGCGACGGCGACGATTATGTGTGCATGGACAATGAGACTTACGATCAAATCAACGTGCAGCCCGCGATGGTTGGCGACGCATCGAAGTTTCTCAAAGAGGGCGAGTCAATTGATATCGCTTTTGACGGCGCGACTCCCGTCTATGCAGAATTGCCTATCACGGTTGAGTTGAAGATCGCGCAAACGGATCCTGGCTTGAAAGGGGACACGGCTTCCGGCGGCGGCAAGCCCGCTACGCTGGAAACGGGAGCCGTCGTAACTGTGCCGTTGTTTATTTCCGAGGGAGAGGTTATTAAAGTAGACACACGAACCGGAGCGTATATTGAACGCGTCAAGTCATAACGCTTACCGGACGTATTGAGGAGGATTTATGAATTCGGAAGAAATTAGACGTCTGGTCAAGATCGTCGAAGACGCGAATATTGCCGAATTGGAAGTCAGCAAATGGGGCCGCAAAGTCAAGATTTCAAAGGTGCCGTTTAACGGAGGCGTCATGCAGGTAGGGCAACCTGTTCATTATGGCGTACCCGCCGCAATGCCGCAAGCGCCCGTAGCAGCGCCTCCGGCAGCACCAGCAGCGGATGCAGCCGCTCCCGTTGCGCAAGAAGAACCGGCTCAGGCTGCGGTGAAAGGGGAGGAAATGAAAGCGCCGATGGTGGGCACTTTCTATCGTTCTCCGGCGCCGGACGCAGACCCCTACGTTAGAGTTGGGGACACAGTGCAAGAAGGCCAAGTGCTGTGCATAATAGAAGCAATGAAGCTTATGAACGAGGTTGAAGCGGAATACCCTTGCCGTATTCTTGAAATTCTCGTTGAAAACACCCAGCCTGTCGAGTACAATCAACCTTTGTTTATCGTCGAAAAGCTATAGTTTGAGACTTACGGTTTTCGCTATCGATCAACATTCAAAGTTGTAGAATATCCCCCAGCACTCAAAGGAACATTTCAGTTTGAAGAAGATACTCATTGCGAATCGCGGTGAAATCGCGTTGCGAGTCATTCGGGCCTGCAAAGAGCTTGGCATAAAAACAGTGGCGGTATATTCGGAAGCTGACGCGCACTCACTGCATGTTCGTTTTGCCGACGAAGCGGTGTGTATCGGCCCCGGCCCAAGCGCTGCAAGCTATCTAAATATCCCGGGAATCATTAGCTCCGCTGAGGTGACCAACGCCGACGCTATTCATCCCGGCTACGGGTTTCTCGCCGAAAACGCACGCTTTGCCGAGATGTGCAGCTCATGCAACATCAAATTTATCGGCCCGACGCCTGAGATGATTACCAACATGGGCGACAAGGCGTTCGCGAAAGAAACGATGAAGCGAGCCAAAGTCCCTGTGATCCCCGGGAGCGAAGGATTGCTTGCTTCCGTTGATGAAGCGCTGGAATTGGCGGATTCGATCGGTTATCCGATTATTGTCAAAGCCACCGCGGGCGGCGGCGGACGCGGAATGCGCGTTGTGCGTGAAAAAGAGAGCTTGGAAAAAGCGTTCAACCAAGCTACGCAAGAAGCGGAAGCCGCGTTTGGGAACGGCGGCTTGTATATGGAAAAGTTTTTTGAGAACCCGCGCCACATCGAAGTTCAGATCATTGGGGACAGCCACGGAAACGTTTTCGCGCTTGGCGAGCGGGAATGTTCGATTCAGCGAAAGCATCAAAAACTCATCGAAGAATCGCCTTCTCCCGTCGTCAACGACAAGCTGCGTAAAAAAATGAGCGATGCGGCGATTCGCGCAGCCAAATCCGTCAACTATGAAAATGCCGGTACGATAGAATTCCTGTTCGATGAAGGTAAGTTTTACTTTATGGAAATGAACACGCGGATTCAAGTCGAGCATCCGGTAACGGAGGCTGTTTTCGATCTTGATTTAGTGAAGGAGCAAATTCGTGTGACCGCCGGAGAAAAGCTGCATTTAAATCAAAACTACAAATTACGCGGCCACGCGATTGAATGTCGAATAAACGCCGAAGACCCCGCGCATAATTTTCGGCCAAGCCCAGGCGTCATTTCGACGTTTCATGTACCAGGCGGTCCGGGCGTTCGCGTTGATACACACGCATATGCAGAATACGTGATCCCGCCGTTTTACGATTCCTTGATTGCCAAGCTCATCGTTCACGGCAAAGACAGAGCTGAAGCGATTGAGAGGATGGAAAGAGCGCTTGAAGAGTTTATCATTGAAGGCGTAAAAACCACCGTTCCTTTTCATCGTTACATTATGCAGCATGATAAATTTTTTAGCGGCGAATTTGATACGAAGTTCGTTGAAACGCTCGATTCGGCGAACTTTGCCTGAGCGAAAATGAGTCTGACGCTTAACCGACGATCTTGCTGAACCAATTGAACCAGGAGAAAAGCATGAGCAGCATCCCCGAAAACCTCAAATATTCTGAAGAACATGAGTGGCTTTCCGTCGAAGGCGATATTGCGACGATTGGTATAACTGATCACGCCCAGAGCGAGCTTGGCGACATCGTCTTTGTTGAATTGCCGGAAACCGGAGACGCAATTTCCAAGGACGAAGCTTTTGGTTCGGTAGAAGCCGTGAAAGCGGTCTCCGACTTATTTGCCCCGGTCAGCGGCGAGGTCGTTGAAGTCAACGAAGATCTCGAAGAGAATCCGGAAAACGTCAATTCGGAGCCGTATGGTGCGGGATGGATGATTAAGGTTAAAATAAGTGACGCAGGCGAAATGGACGCTTTGCTGACGCACGAAAAATACAAAGAATTGATCGGCTGAGAGAAGTAGCGGAACTTCAATTCTTTAGTGCAGTTTCATATTTGTTCCGAAAACAAATCAGAGCTAATTTTTACGCTAATAGCGTTCTTGAACGCTACAATTCTCTGGAAATAAAAAGCCGTTTTTGAGTGTTGCAGAATTGATCTGAAAGCAAATTTTCCAGGTTAATTCTAACAGTTTGAGCCTCGAGAATTCGCTTGACATTTAATATGCCCGTACGTATGTTTGCCGACGTTTTTGCTTCAAGACAAAGGCTATAATCGAGATTCAGGAGAAAGCCTATCATCCTTCGATACAGTTAAACTGAATACGAATACTAAAAATATATAATTCGCGCCGCCGCAAATCCGGCGTTTACTGTTAAGCGTATTTAATTTGAACGTTCCGTATTCATACTTAACATTTATGAAGGTTGAAAGTAGGCACAATTCGAGACCGAATGAGAGTAAGTGTCATTACTTCATTCGGTTTTTTCGTTTCTAAGATAGTGGAGGCAAAACAATGAAAAAAACCGCTCTAATAACTCTCGCCTTTGCCAGCATTTTCTCAACGAATTCATTGTTCGCTCAAAGTGAAGCGGCAGTCCCGTTCTTACTCATTACCCCAGGGGCAAGAGCTTCTGGAATGGGAGAATCATTCGTAGCCATTGCAGATGACGCTACCGCAACTTATTGGAATCCCGCCGGACTTGCTTTTCAAACCCAAAAACAAATTTCCTTAATGCACGCAAACTGGCTGCCGAGCCTGGCCAGCGATTTGTTCTATGACTACGCGAGTTTTGTCGTTCCAAAAGAAGGCTTGGGAACTTTTGGCGCTTCGATCACTTACCTCAACCTTGGCGAACAGATTATTACCGGCGAAAGCGATCCGACTGAACTCGGACGGTTTAGTTCCAACGAGTTTGCCGTTGCATTTTCCTACGGCACGACCCTCGCCAAAAATACAGGCTTGGGCCTGAACCTCAAATACATCAGAAGCAACCTCGCCAGCGTTGGCGCAGGCTCTGAAAAAGGCGACGGGCGAGCAAATGCCGTTGCTTTCGATTTAGGCATTTTGCAAAAGAATCTATTGATCAAGCGGCTCGCATTCGGGCTGAATCTCACCAATATGGGGCCAAAAGTCACCTATATTGACGCCGCGCAAGCCGATCCGCTGCCGACGAATCTACGCTTCGGTTTCGCGTACGGCATTGTCGAAAGTGAATTTAATCAACTGAAAGTCGCCGTCGAATTTGACAAAGTTTTGGTCAAGAAAAACGCAGACGGCACCTCCGACTCTTGGTACAAAGCGATTTTCAGTTCCTGGACCGACGAGCCTTTCAGTACCGAAATCGACCGCACCATCGCCAACATCGGCATGGAATATTGGTACAGCAATCTAATCGCGATCAGAACAGGCTATCACTATGACAAGATCGGCAAGGTCAAATACCTCACCTTTGGCGCGGGCATCAAGTACTCATTGTATGGCTTTGATTTTGGCTACGTGTCCGCAGGCGAAGGACACCCGCTGAGCGACACCATGCGTTTCTCGCTTATCATCGGCTTCTGATCCGCACCTGACTTCTCGACAGTTTCATGGGCAAGTGTGAAAGCGAATTTCGCCTTGCCCTTTTTTATATAATCCCGGAAAGCGCCCTTCGCATGAAATACAATATTCTCATAAAACCTTTTTTTAGATTCGTTTTCATTTTGCTGGCCGCGTCTGCTTGGGCGAATGAAAAGTCGAACGAGACTGCAAAACTCCAAATTTACGGACAGCCCGCGCAACGCCAGATTTTGCAGGCCAAAACCGACGGACTCGGGTTCTCCGGCGCCAATCAAACGGTTCGAATTCTGGCGATCCGCGTCGAGTTTCAGCTTGATTCGTTAGCTGAAACGACCGGCGACGGCAAATTTTTGCTCACGCCCGCCGAAGAGCCGGTGATCGATCCGCCGCCGCATAACAAGTCTTATTTTAACGCACAGCTTCAAGCGCTCGCCAATTATTATCAAAAAGTCTCCAACAACGCGCTCTCTATCGAGTGGGAAATTTATCCGGAAGCGGAAGACGCCGCCTATCAATTGCCAAATAACATGCTGCACTACGCTCCTGAAGACGGCGATTCTCTGAGCGACCAACGCTTGAGCGAGCTCTTTCGCGATGCGGTTCAGGCGGCGGATCAGCAAGACGCCGTTCCATTTTCTGACTTTGACAGCTTCATCGTTTTTCATGCCGGAGTCGGGCGAGACGTGGGCTTTGATTTTGATCCGACGCCAAATGACGTACCTTCGGCCTTTCTCAATTTGAGCGACTTGCGCGAGTCAGTTGGAGGTAACAACCCTGCCTATCAAGGCGTTGAAGTGCAAAACGGATCGTTTTTCGTCCCTGACGGAATCATCCTCCCGGAAACCGAAAGTCAGGAAGGATTTGAGATCGGCTTGCTTGGTACGGCGACCATCATGTTCGGCTTCCAGCTAGGTTTGCCGAGTTTGTTTAATCCAGACAATGGTACGTCCGGGGTAGGCAGGTGGGGATTGATGGATCAAGGTTCCGGGAATTTTCAAGGACTGCTCCCGGCTGAGCCAAGTGCTTGGGAAAAAGTGTTCATGGGGTGGGAAGCGCCGGTTGCGGTTTCCGCAAGCGAACTCAATCAAATCGCTGCATCAAAGGCTTCGGGCGCCCCTCGAATCTATAAAATTCCGATCAGCGCCGACGAATATTTTTTAATTGAAAACAGGCAGCGCGACGTCAACGGCGACGAGATTGCCGTTGGTCTAAACGAAACAGGCGGAAAGGTCGAGTTCAAGCTGGTCGACGGCTTTGAGCAGCTTTTAGCCGAGAGCGCAGGAGTCATCGTTTCAGTTGACGAATACGATTTTGGCCTGCCCGGCTCCGGCGTCTTAATCTGGCACATCGACGAAAAAATCATTCGCGAAAATTTAGCGGACAATCGCATCAATGCTGATCGTGAAAATCGCGGCGTGGATTTGGAAGAAGCGGACGGCGCCCAGGACATTGGACAAGTTTATGGCTTTCTCAGTGCAGGAGCTGGAGCTGAAAACGGCGTGCCGGAAGACGCCTGGTGGAGCGATAATCCGGTGATCACCCAATTTTTGCGCCCTGACGAGCCGGTCGCTTTCGGCCCGGAGACCCTGCCTTCCTCGGACGCCAACTCCGGCGCACGAACATCCATTCGTTTGACCGGTTTCAGCGACAGCCAGCCAGTGATGCGTTTCCGTTATGAAAATGCGGCGGTCGTTTCAGGATTCCCGAAATATATTGGCGACGGCGCTTTCCCGCCGGTCATCGAAGAAATTGACGACGCGTCTCCCGGCAAAGAAATTATCGTCGCCAGAAAAGACGGACTCATCTTGGCCTGGTCGGCGGAAGGTCAGCCATTTTTCCCAACGATTCTTGAGGACGCGGTTACTTTTGGCGGCGAAACGCAGGCGTACGAACTGGCGCGTTTTTTCGATCTCGGAGAGAATTTGCATGCGGCGCCGGTGTTTTATGATTTGGACGGCGACGGCGCCAAAGAGATCATTATTGCCGGGAGCACGAAACTTATCGCGCTCAAAAGTATGGATGAAAACGCAGACGACTCGCCGGATATTTTGTGGCAAACCGAGCTTGAGAGCCGGGCGAACGTTCTGACGATTCAACCATCGCCGGATTATATTCTGGTCGCCCTCGAAGAAGGCGGACTGAATCAGTATACTCTAAACGGGGTATTGCGAACCGGGTTCGGATCGCTTTCCAGCTTTTCGAAAGTTGCGGCCGCGCCAAATGTCGCAATCGCGGTTTCAGAAAACAGGCTCACAACGCTCATTTCGGAATCAAGCTCGTCGCCGCAAATTGCGAGCTTAAGCGCGTCAGATGAAAATTTCACTCCGGCATTTATAACATCGACAATCGAAAATATTGCCATCGCCGATTTCGAAAATGACGGCGAGTTTGAGGCTGTTCTCAAGGATGTGGAGGGCAATGTCGAAATTATAGCCTTTGTTGACGTCAACGTCGCAAGACAAACCAAATATATGTTTTCGCGGCCAGAGTTGGCCGCAGCAACGGGCTTGGCGGTGGCTGATGTTGACGCAGACGGCTACAAGGACTTGATTTTCAGCAGCAGGGAAGGCGTTTGGGCGCTGAACTTCACCGGCGCGCTTTTGGAGAATTTTCCGGTCATTTTTTCACCTGTGGGCGACGATTCCGCCGGGGAATTTATCGAGCCTGTGCTTGCCGATTTGGGCGGCGACAGGCAAGTCGAAATTTTTGTCCCGGATGGGAACGGCGATCTTTTTGTCGTGCAGCCAAACGGCGGACAAAGTATGAACTTCCCGCTCGCGCTTGGCAATAGAAATGCGAGTGCCCTTGGTCTCGGAGACGTTGACGACGACGGCGCCCTTGAAGCGGCGGCGATTTCCGGCGATCAATTTCTTTACGTTTTTCGATTGGAGCAAGCGAATGCCGGCAGCCGCGTGGTTTGGCCGTTCTGGGGCGGCAACTCCGCACACTCACGAGCGAATCTCGAACGCGAAACGCCGCAAACGCCGGGAAACGATTTGCTGCCGGTCAAAGAAGTTTATAATTATCCGAATCCCACGGAAGGCGCAACGACGACGATTCGCTACCGCTTGAACGGCGCGGCGGACGTGAGCATCAAGATCATCGATTTGGCTGGAGAGCTCGTGGATGAATTTTCCGGCCCAAGCACGCCCAATACCGTGAATGAAGTGGCGTGGCCGTTGGACAATATTCAGGAAGGCGTTTACATCGCCAGGGTGGAAGCGCGCGGCGAAGGCTCGCCGGAGTTTGCGATTTTTAAGATTGCCGTTGTAAAATAGAAACGGCGAATTGGAGCAGGAAAGGGAATGATTTTGGATCGATTCAGAAAAGCTAAAAAAATAGTTCGGAACGTTTTCCCTCCGTCATTCCCACTCAGGCGGGAATCCAGGGCAGCGGCGCGTCAGTCTCGATTACGCTCAAAACCCGCCCCGAACCCCTCCCAGGAGGGGAATTGGGCGTTCGCAAGGCGAACACGAGCGCGAGTCATCCCTTCCTGGGAAGGGCAAGGGGCGGGTAAATACATGACGCCCTTTGTACTGTTTTTCCTTCTTACGCCAACCCTGCTTTTCGCCCAACTCGACATCAACAGCCACCCCGAACTCACGTGGCGAACCATCAAAACCGATCATTTCCAGATCCATTTTCATAACGGCGCCGAGCGCACCGGGAAGGTCGTGGCAAAGATTGCCGAGGATATTTACGAGCCGATCACTTCGCTCTACAATTACAAGCCGAAGGGCGATATTCACTTCATTATTCGCGACCACGACGATTACTCCAACGGCGCCGCTTACTATTTTGAAAACAAGGTTGAAATCTGGGCGACCTACATGGATTTCGAGTTGCGCGGTTCGCACGATTGGCTGCGTAATGTGGTGACGCATGAGTTCGTCCACATGATCCAGTTGCAAACGGCCAACAAAATCACCCGCAAAATTCCGGTCTTTTATTTTCAATGGATCGCCTACGAAGAAGAGGCGCGCCCGGACGTTTTGCGCGGGTTTCCCAACACCATCATTTCTTACCCGATTTTGATGACCTCGATTCCAAGCTGGTTTGCCGAGGGCGTGGCGCAGTACCAGGTTCCCGGTCTCGGCTACGACAATTGGGATTCCCACCGCGACATGCTTCTGCGCTCCGCCGTCCTGCGGGATTCGCTGCTCACTTTTGACGAAATGAGCCGTTTCGGGCGAAACAGCATCGGCAACGAAATGGCTTACAACCAAGGCTTTTCGCTTGTTTCGTACATGGCCAAGAAGCACGGTGACGCCAGCCTGAAACGCGCTTCGCGATCCATGCGAAAATTGACGCGAACATCGTTTGGCGGCGCGATTGGCGCGGCGACCGGACAATCCGGCGGTTCGCTCTATCAGGAATGGAAAGCGCACCTGCAAAAGAAATACGCCTTTCGCACGCAGCAAATCAGCGAAAATTTGGCGGAAGGCGAGCTCATTGAGAAAAAAGGCATCGGCAACTTTTTCCCGCTTGCGATGGGTGAAAATGAAATCGCTTATCTCGCCACGATGGGTGCGGAAGGACTTTCGCGCACTTCTTTGGTCGTACGCAATTTGGAAAAGAAAAAGCTTGAGGTCATTCGCTCGCGCGTTGAAACGCCGTTTGACTGGTCGCCGGAAAAGAATCAATTTATCTACGCCAAAAAAAGCGACGCAAGCAGGCACGGTTCCGCCTTTTTCGATCTCTACACTTTTGACCGGAAAAGCGGCAAGGAAAAGCGACTGACGAAAGACGCACGCGCCCACAGCCCGGCGTTTTCACCGGACGGCGAGAATGTTATTTTTGTCCTTAACGGCGACGGAACGCAGAACATCGCTAAGTTGGATTTGGCCACGAAAGAAATTGAGCGCCTGACGAATTTTGAACATGGCGAGCAAGTTTTTCACCCGCGCTGGTCACCGGACGACAAGACGATTTTGTTCTCGTTTACAAAAGGCGAAGGCCGTCAAATCCATGTCTTTGACTTGGAAACGTCGAATATTTCGCCGATCGTCGATGGTCTTGGCGATCATCGCAACGCAATTTTCGCCGATGACGGCGCCACGATTTATTTTAGCTCTGATCGAACCGGTGTTTTCAATATTTACAAAAAGAACCTTGAGACCGGAGAGATGGCGCAATTGACGAACGTTCTCGGCGGCGCCTTTATGCCGACGATTCGAAACTCGGGCGAGTTGATCTTTTCACGCTACCAAGCGTCGGGGTATAAAATCGCACAGCTTTCTCAAGCAAAGCCGTTGGATAAAAACACGCGCTACCTGACCTATGCGCCGAGCCTGCAAATGGCGGAGAACAACGACGGGGCGAATGGAAACGGCGCATCGAATTATGACGTCGACAAAATAAAATCGCCGAATTACGACGATACGAATTTGCCGAACTATGAGACTGAGCGTTACAAAAGCGTCTTCAGCCCGATTTCGTTCTTCCCGCGCGTGATGCGTGATTACGGCACGACCAAGCTGGGCACATACTTCAATTCCGGCGAGATTCTCAATAACTATTTTTTGTTTGGCGGCTTGGGCATAAATCGATCTCGCGATTACGATCTTTTTCTGCTGTTTGATTATTATAAATTCGGCCCGCGCCTTTTTCTGGAAGCCTACAGCCAGGTGCAGCATACTTCAGTAGGTGAAGACGATTTCCGGTACAGTCTTGGCGAAATTGACGTCGGGATTGAGTATAAGTTGCCGTACCGGCCGCAGCACACTTTGCGCGCGGCGTTTATTTACAGTCGGTACACGGCGAAAATCAACACGATTGTGCAGCGCCAGCCGCTTTCTTTTGGATATGCCTACCACATTGGCAAAACGGCGCAATTCCGCTATTCGTACAACGGCATTGGCGGGTTTTTCGCCGCCAGCGCAAGCCCGCGCAACGGCAGACTGGTGACGCTGGAATTCAATCGCGACTGGAATCAATTTATCCGCGATTTTGAGGTCAACACCAATTTCGGCACGTTGCAAGAAGTTTATGATAATCACTATTTCAATCGTTTCCACGGCGACGTGCGGCAGTACTTGCCGGGAATTTCGTTGTCTCATTCCGCCATGCTGCGCGTCCGCGGCGGGTTTATCGACAAGGAAATCGATAGTTTTTACAATTTCTTCGGCGGCGGTCTGGATGGTATGCGCGGCTATCCGTTCTATTCATTGGAAGGGCGCAAATTGATCCAGAGCACCGTGGCTTACCGCGTGCCGCTTTTGAAAAAAATTGGTTTAACCGTCGGGCCGGTGCAATTTGACAAGCTTTTTCTTGGCGTATTCGCGGATTACGGCGACGCCTTTGACGGCAAGCTGGATTTCGATAATTTCAAGCGAACCGTCGGAACGCAAGTGCGGTTGAACGCCTATTCTTTTTACGGTCTGCCGACGCGCATCTTTTTCGACGCAGCCTACGGGATGGATCAATTCAGCAATCGTCAGATTACTTACGGTAAAGAGTGGCGGTATTATTTCGGGATTACTTTTGGGTATTTGGACTGATAATTCTCTCTACCTGACACTTTTTTGTAAACTGCATTTTCGAGCCGTCGAAAAGCCTCGTTTTGTCATTCTGGAGGAATCTTTGTTATCGCCCAGTACAGCTCATGCCCAAAAGTTCAAGGGTTGGATCAAAAAAGATGCTTCCAGCGTGACAATTCCGGCCTCTTTCGCCAGCGTTGGAAGCCTATAGAAAAAGTATCAGCTAGTGAACTGATAATTAAGAATGTTCCGGGAAGAAAAATGGGATTGAGAAAAATCGTATATTTCAGCTTGGCTGTTTCGCTCGTTTTTTCTTCAGCAGCAGCGCAAAATTCGGAAAACGTCAAACCATTGCCGGTGGACTTTCGCGATTATTACAGCTTTAGCCGGATAGAAACGGAGCCATGGCAAGAAACGTCTGCTGAAAAAACGACAACCAGTCGTGCGCCGAAGGCGTTGTTGCTTTCCGTCGCTGTTCCGGGACTCGGACAAATTTATAACCACTCTTATTTAAGAGCCGGCGCATTTCTGGCGGCGGAAGTCGGGCTTATTCTTTACGGCAGAGATCAGCGCAAAGAAGGCCGCGAACTCGAAGCGGTTTTTGAAGAGTACGCTGATTTGCACTGGGATGAAGACACATACTGGAATGCTATCGCGCAGGAAAGCGGGATAGATCGCAGCGATATGACGGCGTTGCGCGAATATGAGCGCGGCGCGTTCAGCCACCATTTGCCGGAAGAGAAAAACCAGACGTATTACGAAAATATCGGCAAGTACAATCAATTCAACGTCGGCTGGGACGATACCAATTCGCACCGCGCAACGGACAGCCAAAACCGTGAAGATTATACATTTATGCGGAAAGACAGCAACGACGCTTTTGAGCGCGCCCGCGCCGCATCGTCGCTGATTATCATCAACCACGTGCTCAGCGCTTTTGAAGCTGCATGGACGGCGCGGAAGCAGGACAAAAAGCTTCAAACTTCCTTGCGAATGGAAATGAAGCCTTACAAAAATGAACTGGTTCCTGCATTAGCGTTTAAGTTTTCCTGGTAGGAAGCTATGACTAAAAATAAGAACGCTCCCAGACTCTCAAATTTTTGTTGTTTAACAGCCTGTTGCGCACTCTTTTGCTGTGCGACGCTACAGGCGCAGAACTTGAACCCGAAGACCGCCGCTGACGCTTTTACAAATGCAGAGTTCAGTTTGAACCTGCGGCAAAATGCGAACTCCGGCGCTTTGGCGATTTCGGAAGACGCGCCGAAAGTTCAGGCGAGCGGCGGCTCGAAATCCGCTTTTTTCAAATCGTTATTACTGCCGGGGTGGGGACAACATAGCCTGGGCGCAAAAAAGTCGGCGCGAACTTTTATTCTTTCTGAAATAGCGTTTCTTGGCGGCGCGGTCGCATTCCATCGTTACAGTAATTGGCTAGAAGACGATTTCAGCGCTTTGGCGATGCAACATGCGGGCGTAACGAATACGCAAGCGAAAACGGCGCAATACTGGGTGGACGTCGGTAACTTTGACTCGATCCGGGATTTCAACGATGAAAAGCTGCGACAGCGCAATACCTTTGATTTGCGCGATCCGGCTGGTGATGAATTTTGGACCTGGAACGACCGGGAGAACAGACGCGAGTTTGAAAACCTTCGGATTCGTCGCGACAGGGCTTCGGAACGTAGCTCATTTGCTGTCATAGGCGTGATCACCAACCACTTGACCAGCGCGATTCACGCGATGTGGAAGGCAAGAAAATCCGAGAACAACGCGAAATCCACATCGAAAGAATTGAAATATAAATTCGGCTGGCAAAAAGTCGAACGCGCGCGCGGCTGGGGTTTGCAAATGAAATTGAAATTCTGATTTTGGCGCAAAAATGATTTCTTTTCATGGCGACGGAACATGTCGAAATCAGCTTCGAATACACCACTTCTCGTGACCGGCGCTTCTGGTTTTTTGGGCTCGCATCTCGTGCATTTAAACGAACCCAAAGACGTTGTCGGCTTATATCATGCCAACCCTCCTGATGATCCCCGATACAATTATCGCCAACTTGACTTGACAGACTTTTCTGCTGTGCGGGATTTTCTGCATCAACTTCAACCAAAGACGTTGATCCATGCCGCTGCGAACAGCCGCGTTGAATGGTGTGAGAAAAATAAAAAACAAGCTTGGATCATTAACACGGAAGCTTCGATTCATCTGGCCAAAGTCTGCGCCGAAATCGGTTGTAAAATGGTGTTTGTTTCGTCGGACATGGTATACGACGGCGAGAAGGGCGATTACGCTGAGAACGACGTGACGAAGCCGCAAAGCCATTACGGTAAAACCAAGCGCGCCGCCGAGCAAGGCGTTCTCAAAGTCAATCCCAAGGCGTTGGCAACGCGTGTTTCGCTGATTTACGGTTTCCCGGTTCAGGAGGGGCGCGGATCGTCATTTTTACTCTGGCTGCTTCAGCGGCTGCAAAACAGCCAGGAAGCTCCGCTGTTTTTTGACCAGACTCGAACTCCCGTTGAAGTGATTGAACTCGCGAAAACGCTTGTACATCTGGCAAAGCTGGGCGTCTGCGGCGTGGTCAATGTTGGAGGCGGCGAAAAAACAGACCGCGTGACTTTTGGCAAACACGTCTGCGATATTTTTAATCTTCCCGACGACTTGATAAAACCCACGCCTTTGGGCGATTATCCGTTCGCTCACATTTCCCCAAAAAACCTGTCGTTAAACACAGATCGTCTCGCCGCCATTCTCGACGGACGCTTGAGCGATTGCAAAACCGGGCTTTCGCGAATTCACAATGCATTATATGCGTGAAATTTCTGCAAATCGTGAAATCTGGCGTATCAATATGAGAACTGCACGCTTTAAATTGTCTCAGGGTGAGAACGCCCGCCTCGTCATGCCGTCCTGAATAGCTTCTTCTACGAGCACATACATCAAGGCCTGCTTCAAAGGATTTAAGGGCGAGGAACGAGCATTCTTGATTTTAGGAGATCTGCCGGCGTTTTGAAGCAACTAGCTGAGCGTAAAACGATGCGCTTTTGTCTGAAGGGTTGCCCAAAATTTCGACAGGCAAGGATTGAAATAAATGTCAGAAAAGTCTGTACGCAAACTCAAGCGTTTTCCCAAAGAGTTGAAAAGAGACTTTTGGCGAGCCACGGATTGGCGCTTTTTATACATACTACTTTTTTCGTTTTTGGCCACCGGCGTCACTATCGTCTGGATGGTGCAGAATTTTCCGCGCACGGACAGCGATTTTGTGATCGAAATACAGAATCGCTATGTGAACCGCTTGCTGGAAAATGCGGATGCGCGGATGGTTGAGCGTCCGACTGCAACGGTGAGCGCACGTTCGGCCGCCGAATGGGCGAATCTGCTTTATCACGAAACGTTAAACCCGGACGCCGTCCAGCCTACGCTGCCTTCAGGGGGCGCGCGAGATCAGTCTTTGATCCCGACGCCTCAAAACTTCGAAGATCGGCGGAAAGCGCGTGAATCGGACGCGGAACGACGGAAGAAAGGGCGGGATGATGAGCGCGATGAAATCGAAAAAGTCGGTTTACTTGGATTGTTGACCTCACGCCGGGACTCCCAGAATCCGAAAAGCGTGACCGATATTTTGAATTTCGCCGATTCCACCTCCCTCGACCTGAAGAAAAAATTGGAAGGGTTGACGAGCCTGGAAGTGCCGCGGCCCGGCAAGGATTTTCATGGGCGCGGCTTAGGAAAGGATCGGAATATTTACCTTGCCGAAAGATCGGCGAAACCCAATACCCGCATACGCGAAACAAAGGCCAAACCGGAAAAATTTGTCAGCAGCCTGGCCAAGACGCCAAAACACACAGTCGCCAAAAACAGCGAATTCAAACGCATTTCAGAAGAACCGACGGGCGGTGCCTTGAGCGGGTTGAAACGCAAAGTTCGACGACGCTACGCCCGCAGAACGACCAAGCACATCAAAGACGCAGTTGTCGGCCACAATACGGCGATTCAAGATTGTTACCGCATCGGCCTGAAGGAAGATGATCAGTTTAAGGGCAAGGTCACCGTTCGCGTCACGGTAGATATTTGGGGACGTGTTTCTTTCGCGGAAATTGTCAGGTCAACGCTCAACAACAAAGATTTGAAAGATGATTTGGAGTATTGCATCATCAACAAAATCCGAAAGTGGAACGATTTTGGAGAGGTGCCTGAGAGCGAAGGGGAATTGACGTTTACGCATGTTTACGTTTTCGGCAAAGATTGACGAATATTGGCCGAAGCGATTTGCCGTCTGTTGTTACGCGCGGCAAAAAAAGAGCGACTCAATTAAAACATTGCTTCTACGTCATTCCCGCCAACCTGATTTTGAAATACCCACAGCACTCCTTCCCAATCTCTGGATTGGGAAGGCAATTGTACTCGAAACTCCAGTTTCGAGTGAATTCCTTGGTTCGAAACTGGAGTTTCTCGCCCATTTTCATTCCCAAGCCGGAGTTTGGGAACGAGCCGTAATGAAGCATTGTTTGAGCTTGAGTCTCGGAAAAGGATTGACGAATACTGGTCCAAACAACTTGCCATAAAACAAACTTTGTTCAAAACTCTCCGAATTTGTCGGGATGAAAGGTATTTTTAGAAAACGAGCACGGACGGCTCATTTTGGAGATCAATGAGAAATAGATCGGCGGATCAGCGTGTTGAAATAAGAATACGCCAGCCTGATTCGCCGCCGTCGCATCATGAAAATTCGCTTGATTGCGGAAGGAAATTTGCTTACCTCTTTCTCGTTGATTTCAAAGCGCCAACATGAGGTTCTCGAATGAAGCGCCTTTTTCTAACCTTTCTTCTTCTCGCCTGTCAAACGCCGCTTTTTTCCCAATATTATTTTGGCCGTAACAAAGTCCAGTACGATAAATTTGATTGGCAAATTCTCAAGACCGAGCATTTCGATATTTATTACTATCCCGAGATGCGCGATCTGGCCGAAATCGGCGCTTCATACGCGGAAGACGCCTACACGCGGCTGGTCGACAAATTCGACCACAACATTCTGCGAAAGATCCCCCTGATTTTTTACTCGAACCATCTGCATTTTCAGCAAACCAACACCATTCCAAACCTGATTTCACCGGGCGTCGGCGGTTTTTTTGAATTTCTCAAAGGCCGCGTCGTTATTCCCGCCAACGGCTCTTTGCACGATTTTAAACATGTCATCAACCACGAATTGGTCCATGTTTTTATGCGAAGCAAAGTTGGGCGAACGCTTAAAAACCACCGCAAAACAACTTCTCCGGGACCGCCGCTTTGGTTCACGGAAGGACTTGCGGAATACTGGGGCGAGGGCTGGGATACGGAAGCCGAGATGTTCCTGCGAGACGCCACGATTTCCGGCTACCTGGTGCCGCTGACGCAAATGTATCGCATTTACGGCTCGTTTTTAATGTACAAGGAAGGCCAGTCGATTTGTCGTTTCATCGCGGAGCGATTTGGGGAAGAAAAGCTGCTGCAGATGATGGAAAATATCTGGATGTCGGACAGCTTTTCCGAAGTCATGCGCTTAACCTTGGGCGTGAGCTATCAGGAATTTGATGAGATCTGGTTTTATGACCAGATGAAGAAAAAATATCCGATTCTTGAAGACAGCGATCTGCCAAGCATGGTCTCCGAGCGTTTGACCAAAAAAGGCATTAGCACGAAGCCAGCCTATTGCGCGTACGATGGCAAGGAAAGCGTCGTATTTGTATCGAATCGCGTCGGCTATTCGAATGTTTACGAAATGCCTTACGAAATTCGGAAGCCGGGGGAAGAACTGCGCGTGGTTGTGAAGGGCGAGCGCACGACGGAGTTTGAGTCGTTCAATCTGCTCAAAAGTAAAATTCACGCGAACAATAACGGCGAACTTGCCATTGTTGCAAAAAGCAAGGGCAAGGATGCGATTTATAAAATCGACATCGGCAGCAAGGAAGTGTTGGAGCGTGTCCAGCCGGAAAATCTTGTCTCGCTCTACTCGCCGAATTGGGCGCCGAACGATCTGGAAGTTGTATTTACCGGCATCGATTTCAGCGGGCGAAGCGACCTGTACACCTACAATTTCGTCAGCAAAGAGCTGCAAAAGCTCACCAACGATTTTTACGATGATCGCGATCCTTCCTGGTCGCCGAACGGCGATTACATTGTGTTCAGTTCAGACAGAACCACAGGCGGCGAAGACGGCGCGTACAATCTTTTTCTTTATCAAATCGGCAGCGGCGACATTTCTTATCTGACATTTGGCGAACAGAAGGATCTGACTCCGGTCTGGTCGCCGGACGGCCGATCAATCGTTTTTACTTCCGACCGCGACGGCGCTTTCAATATTTGGATGATGCAGGCGCCGGAGCAAAAGCCGCATCTTGTGGCAAGCTTGAACGGCGGCAGCGAGACGAACGGATTGGATCGTTCGAAAAACAAATACCCTTCCGCGATTAAGGAATCGACCGAGCTCAAAAAACTCACCAATTTTATCACCGGAGCTTTCGATCCCGCGTGGACTTCCGACGGCGCGTTGCTTTTCACGGCCTTCGAAGGATTTTCTTTCCAATTGCGCCGCTTGCGCAGCTTGCAAGATCCTTTTGAAAAGGCTGAGGTCGTGGCGACGGATAGTATGCACAGCGTTCCCCTGGCTTGGGTTCCGCCAAAATTGGGCGGCGAATCTGAAGCGTCGAGCATCAGTTACAAGAAAAAATTCAGCCTGGACATCGCTCAAAGCCAGGTGGCGCAAGATCCGATTTTCGGCACTTTCGGCGGCGCGCAGGTGGCGATGAGCGACATGCTTGGCAATTCGCAATACTATTTTTTGCTTTACAACACGGCCAACACGCGCAACGATTTTCTGAAAAGCTTCAATTTTGCCGTGACCAAAGTCGATCTTGGCAGCCGTATGAACAAGGCTTTCGGCGTTTACCATTACGCCGGAAATTATTACAACCGCGCCGACGGCTTTTTCTTTGAGCGGCGCTACGGCGGATTTGCCTCCTTGAGCTATCCGCTCTCGGTATTTAAAAGAGTTGAAGCCAGCGTGAATTTTCGCCAATCCAATCGCGAAGATTTTGGCTTCGGCGGCATCGTGAACGGGCTTTTGCTGTCAAATTTGGTCTCGCTGGTGAAAGACAATTCATTGTGGGGCGCAAGCGGCCCGGTGGACGGCTCGCGTTTCAGCCTGACGCTCGGAAACACGCTTGATGTGAGCGGCGCAAAAACAAATTTTTATACGATCATGGCCGACTACCGACGCTATTTCCGACTGACCCCGCGCATCACCTACGCCACGCGTCTCTGGACGGCGATTAACGAAGGCAAGGGCGCGGAGCGTTACCGTTTTTTTATGGGCGGAAGCTGGGATTTGCGCCTCTACCCGCGCTGGCAGATTTGGGGCAAAAAGCTTTTCTTGGTCAGCCAGGAAATCCGTTTCCCGTTCATCGAACGCTTCTCGCTTAACTTTCCTTTTGGCGGCATTGGATTTCGCTCCATTCAAGGCGCGGCGTTTTTTGACGTTGGCAATGCCTGGGATCGCAGGTTGGACAGCGTTTTGGGTGCAACGGGTTTTGGCGCGCGTGTTCGCATTGGCGGATTTCTCGTGATGCGCTACGATTTTGGCCGCCGATTTAACATTCAAAACATTCGCAGCGGCTTCGACGGCGACGCTTTCCAATTGGAATCCCGCTGGCTCCACAAAATTTTCTTCGGTTGGGATTTTTAGTATCGACTAAGTTTGTCATGTTAGAAGCGTTTTTTTGCCTTCATTTTTGAGTTTTATCAGGAGTTCAGTGCTTTTGACAAAAAAAGATTTTGCTTCGCCGGCCTTACGGCTTTTCAAAATGACAAGCCGGCATAAGCGGCAACTTTCGATATTTTGCCTACCTTTGCTTTTTTCAATCATCTCATCATCTCTCTGCGGCTGTAAAGTTCTGCAATTGCAACTGCAAGAACCCGGCGGCTCCAAAAGCTGGCTCACCGCCGGCGGCGATTTGGCGCAAACCGGTTTTCGTGAAACCGGGCCCACGCCACCTTTGGAATTGGTGAACACTTTCACTTTTAATGCCGCGCCGGTGCAAAATTTAACCGCGATTAACGACGTTTTGATCGTGGGAACGCAACGCGGGCGTATTTACGCTTATGACACGGCTATGAAAAAAGCGCACGGCAGAATTAAATTACAGGACAAAATTGAGCCGATTCTGAGCGCCCATAAAGACGGGCTTCTGCTGCTGGGCGTGAAATTGGGGCGCGAAACACTGGCGTGCTACGACATGCAAACCGCGAAGTACCGCTGGAAGCGGCGCGCCGGGCTGCTTTCCGGGCAACCCGTCGTTGCGGATTCATCGGTCTACGTCGTGGCGAGATTCAAACACGCCGACCGGTATAGTTTGGCGACTGGCGAACACTTGTGGAAATACGCATTCGACAGTCAGGCGCACACCTCGTCAAGCTTGTCTGAAAAACTGATGATTTTCGGCGACGACGGCGGAAACGTTCACGCGTTGGATCGCGCGACCGGCGAACTGCGTTGGCAGAGCGGGGGAGGGGCGGCGATTTTCGCTTCACCTGTGATTCAAAATGAATTAATATTTGTCGCATCGATTGACAGCACGGTTCGTGCACTGCGTCTCGCGGACGGCGGGGAAGTCTGGCGGTGGAAAGCGGGCGGCGGCGTGCGCCAAACTCCCGCCATCGGCGGCGGCGTTCTGGCTTTGGGCGCCGGGGACGGCAAATGCTACGGTCTCGACGCCAAAACCGGCGAAATGCTCTGGTCTTTCCAGGCTGGTTCAGCGATCAGCACTTCGCCGCTTATTTTAGGCGAAGTCGTTTATTTCGGCTCATTGGACAAGAATTTCTATGCGCTTGATCTGCAAACGGGGAAACGTCTGTGGCAGGCCGAGCTCAGAGGTCGCGTTCGCACCAATCCGCTTGTTGTCGGCGATTATGTTGTCGTCGGCAGTGAAGACAAGCATGTTTTTCTCTTTAAAGAAGCTTCCAGCAAACTCGCGCCTTCCGAATGATTCGGGCAAAAAATCGAAAAAAGCTACGAAGCTGGCGGAAAGACCATGAAAAATACAATTGGAATCACGTTGGCTCTGGGCGTTTTATCAATTATCGCAATGATTCTCAGCTTTCTCGCCTTGACGGATATTGCGCACGGCGAGCCTGATCTGACGCTCGAATGGGGAATGCTGCAATTGTCTTTTTTTGTCGTCGTTGTATTTCATATTGCGGCAATGTTTGCTCTCGTAAGAATATCAAAAAATCTGTAGCGTCGATTTATGGCGCTCAAATAAAAACTGTTTTTAGACTTTGCCAAATTTGTAGACAATAGATTTCATGTTTCAAACCGTTGTTTTTACCCCATTGTTTTTCCTGCTTTCCAATCTGATGAATGCACAATTCTTGGAGCCAACCGGGCGTTTGAGCATCGAAACTTCCAGCCCTGGTTACGAAGTTTTTGTCAACGGTGTCTCCGTCGGCAGAACGCCGGTCGAAGATTTGACCGTCGGAGCGGGGGAGGTTGAAGTGCTCATTCGAACGAACGAAAGCCAGAGTTGGGCGGCTCCGGATTGGGTGAAAAATATCCCGGTTGCCGCTGGAGATACGCTTTTTATTGAAGCTGAAATTCAGCGAAATTATCAAATTCGCAGCAAGCCGTTTGGCGCGCGCGTTTTGGCTAATGGCTTTGAGCTTGGAACCACGCCTTTCGTTTTCTCTATCCCGGACACAGCCACGCGAACATTACAAATTGCAAAGCCGGGCTTCACGGCAAGCGAAATAGTATGCTCGCCGGAAACGCCGAGTTTGAGAATGGTGGAATTACGGCCAATTAATGATTTCCGGGAAGCGCAAATTGCAAGATTGCAGGAATCGCTCCGCGGCAAAAAGGCGAAGAGAAAAAGAAACGCCTATTTACTGGCCGGCGTTAGTTTCGCTTCCGCGCTCTCCGCCATTTTGCTTAAACAGAAAGCCGACAATTTATTTGACGAATATAATGCAACCGCAGAGCCAAATCACGCCGACGCATTGTTTAACCGAACCAAGCGTTTCGACCGATACGCCGCCGCGAGTTACGGCGTCTTTCAGATTAGTTTTGGCGCTGGGTTCTACTTTTTTCTCCGGGGGCAGTAAGAGTGGAACAATTTGAAGGCTTTCCTCAAAAACTGCTGTTCGATTACGCTTACAGCAAGATGATCGCGAGAAGCATCCCGTCCTTTTTGCACGAAATAAATAATCCGCTTACCGCGCTTTCAAGCGGCGCTAAAATGCTGGACGATGACAACCTGGAACGCCGTTTTGTGCGCGAATTAATGTCGACGGTTGCGCCTAGCATTGAAAAGCTGGTGCAGTTGAGTGACGCCGCTCGCGTAATTGTTAAGGCGCAAAACGAGGGAGATCGTCTGATTAACGCAAGGCGGATTATTGAAAGCCTTTCTATGGTCATGAACGCCCATTGGCGGCGTGACGGCCTAAGGCTCGAAAGTCAAGAGATCGAGAATCATGCGGCGCTCAATCTTGGCCCGGCCGCTTTTGCGCTTTTGTGCTATACGATTATCTCCGCGATCAAGGAGTTTGGGGCCGTATCCGATCAGATCGAAAAATTGATCATTTTAGAGGGGAAAAAAGGCGAAAATGCATACCTCGTGAATTGGAAGACGAGCGGTTCAATTCTTGGGGCCGATGATTCGTGGCGGGAAGCAGGGGATAAAACGTATTTGTTACCTTTCCAGACGGATCAATGCAACGATGAGTTTCTGGGCTTGTTCGCGCAAGCGGTTGAAGCTGAGCTCAATGCGGCGGGTGTGGAATTAACCTGGCGTTACGACGCCGACGAAGCTTTGTGTTCAATCAAAATTCCACTGCATCGTGCGGGCGATAAAGATTCTGACTGGATCGGTTGACCTTAAAACGACTTTATTGCGTACTCGTGAGAAGCTGGTAGTTGCCGTCATTGTGTCGGTCGATGAAGACGAAGCGTCGCCGAAATTCGTGATAAATCCAAATTTCATAATTCGTTACAGAACCGACGCGGTTGGTGTTTTCTATTGAATCCGGCGGGCCGTATTCAATCAAGGTGCGGCCGCGATCAGTTTCAAAACCCGGCGTTCCCGCCCAATCAAATCGCGCGTTTGCGACCTCAACGCGCCGATAAAATTCATCCAGCAGCGGATTCGCGTCGTTTTTCGGCGTCGGATCACGCTTTTTCCAAAACTCTCCAAAAAGCTCCGCCTGTTCTTCCGGCGTCGCATTGCGAAGTTCATTGAATTGCGATTTGTTCATGACGTAGCGCATTGGCCCGACCAAGGTCCCGATGTCCATCTCCTTGCTCGCGGTATAACCCAAGGTGGCCTTGATTCGCAAAACGCTGGAAACGGTTTGGCCCAGTTGCGAAGCGGCAACGCGAAGAATCGTTGTGCCAATCGCAAGCTTGTCCGCCGGAATGGGAAGAGAAATCAATACGGTCGATTGGTCAGGAGAAACGTTGACGCTTCTTTCGTACAGCGTGGTCTCTTGCGTATCCGTCAAGCGGTAACCGATGGAGATCGGTTGCTCGGCTTTGAGACCGCCCAACATCACGATAGCGAAAAAGTCATCGGTAAAACTTTGCGTTTTTAACGGAATGAGTTTGTTGACGTCGAATCGGGTCAACGCTTCTCTAGTTAAAAGCGGCTCTGTTATCGAAAAAGTCGTTCGTAAATCCCGAACCTGGATGATGTGGGAAACCCCTCCGGCGCCGCTCGAATTCTTGTCAGAGATCAAAATCTTCGCGGTATAATTGCCGTATTGCGCCTCAAGTTCATGCACAATTCGAAGAACGCTGTCCGGGGAAGCCGCTTCGAGGAAACTGCCGACCACAACATCTTTTTCAATATCTTGAAGAATAATTTGTTCAGAGTTTTGGTGGCTTTCGAGAGTAAAAGTCGCTTCCACTCCGGCGTAGTACATGCTGTCAGCTTTGGTGAACTGCAGGTCGAGAAAACGAACTTCGGCGATGATCAGAACCTTGCCGTAGCCCGGCTTGTCGAACGGGACGTTTAGCGCCCTTGCCGAGAATGCGAGCGGCGTTTCTTGCGCGATAATCCGAGCGCGGGAGGTGGTTGAACTGGCGCACCCCAGAACCATCGTTGCAAGCGCCAGGCAAAGGAACACATGGCGGAGCGGCTGTAACTTGAAAAGCATAAAACTTCCGTATATCATTTGAGAATTGTGTATTTACGACTCTAAAATTCTAAAGCAGGTTCTCTCTACCTGACACTTTTTGTAAACAGCATTTTCGAACCGTTGAAAGGTCCCGATTTTGTCATTCTGAAGGAATCTTTGTTATCGCCCAGTGCAGATCATGCTCAAAAGTTCAAAGGGCTGATTAAAAAAGATGCTTTCGCATGACAATTCCGACTTTTTCGCCAGTTTTAGAAGCCTATACAAAAAGTGTCAGGTCGTGAAAAGCAGGCTAAATATATTTCGTTCTGAAAGCAAGCGATTTGGCTATTTACCCGCTCCATTGAATTTGTCGGCTTCAGTTTTAGACAGAGTCGTAAAGGCGGCGTTTACGCCTCTTTTTGCGTTGACGGCAGCCGCAATGTAATGCAGGCGCCGCCCGTTTCAGTATTCCTGGCGGTTATCGAACCGTTATGCCGTTCAATAATTTGCTGAGTGACGGCAAGTCCTAAGCCGCTGCCCTTGGTTTTGGTCGTAAAAAACGGCTCGAAAAGCTTGTCGGGGGCGCTTGGCAGGCCAGGTCCCGAATCCTTGATTTCTATCATCGCTTCTCCAGAGCTCTTTTTCCCGTTTATTGCAATTGAAATATCGATGCGTCCCGCACCGTCCATGGCTTCAACGGCGTTTCGAATCAAATTCAGCATGACTTGGCGAATTCCGTCCGCATTGTGGGGGACGGCGCTCGCATCTCGGGACGTAGAAAAACTGATCTTCACTTTTTGAGAATTCGGCTCTCGTTCTACGTCGGAAATTGCGCGTTCGACGGTCTCGCTTAGGTTATGATCAACCAAATCCAGTCGCTTGTCGCGAGCAAAAGTCAAAAAATCGCTGACCAATCTGTTGAGCCGATCGACTTCGGACGGGATGAAATCGAACAACTCGTTTTCTTCTTTTTGATAGAGACTTTTGAGCACTTCCGCCGTGCTCTTGATGATGCCAAGCGGGTTGCGAACTTCATGGGCGACAGTCGCGGCCATGCGTCCCATTGCCGCCAACCGATCTTGGCGCCGCATGGTTTCCTGCAGCCTGACAAAAAGCGCAACCACCCAAAGCGTGAACGCTCCATAAATAAGAACTAACGTTAAGCTTAAAAATATCCCTAAAATCAAACCGTTTTCGATACGATCCAAAATCGCGAAAAAATCTGCGGAGGCTTCCGCGGCGACAACGGCGATCACTTCGCCGTAAGCGTTCTCGATTCTTGCGTAGCCCGATTTAAATTTACTGCCTTCAAATTCACGCAGCAATGAAGTCTCAGGCGCGCCCAAAACGGCGATTTCAATTCGGGTGCTGTCTTCCTGAAAATACGGAATGGTCTCGCCCGGCTTAAACCCGGTCTCCGGCAAGGAGATGAAGGCTACAAAATTCAAATCGACGATGTGCAGGGCTTCCAGTTGATTTTCTTCCTGGATCAAAAGCATATCCTGCAAAATTAACTGCTTGGCGCGCTCCGGCAGATCATCGATTTGCGACAGAGCCAAAGCAAGGTCATCGAAGCCGGAACCCTGCTCCACGCGGCGAATCTCTTTTTCGATGATTTTGGCGCTCAAGCCGGCGATGCGCTTTAAACGTTCGCCAAGTTCGGCTTCCAAGGTTTTCTCGAACTGGCCAAGAAAAAACCATCCGGCCAAATTGAAAGCAAACAAGACGAGCAGCAACGATCCGGGCAGAATTGCCAGTATCGCACGTTTGTTTTTAAGCAGCTTTTCGAAGTTTTCCTGTAATGTCGCCATCGATTTTCATAATACGGTTAAATCACGCTTTTCCCTGCACCAAGCAATCAGTCCATGCCAGTTAGTAATTGATGATACACATACGTCGTTTGGCGCCCGCGATCAAAGCCTGCGGGCAACTTTTGATTCTCATTAGCGCCGCTCTTCAGAGCGGAGATTTTTGAAGACGGCCATCTCATCTCTTCCGCCGCGCCAGCGCGGCGGAAGAGATGAAAATGGGCGTTTTGCGCGTCACCGGGCTGAAGCCCGGCGCTAATGAGATCAGACTTGCCCGAACACTCAAGGTGTGCGTTAACGCGCGTAACATGAGTTAGTAACTATATCAAATCTACAAGAAAATAGCCTGCGATTTCTGCTTTATCAGGATAATTCCCGCCAAAAGCACATAACCACGCACCGTGAAAGCTTGCCACAAAAAACGCGAAAAGAATTGACTCTTTTGGGCGCCTTCATTAGTTTTCCGCCCGTTTGTCTTTGCCTCGAACGGTAGAGTAAACCTTTGTTTATCATTGATTTGTTAGTTGCGGTGAACGGTTGAGTGTTATGGTCGATCATCGCAAAATTCAGGAGCTTTCTTGTTACAACACTTCTCAAAAATAAAGAGATTCGCCGAAAAGCTGAGCATGCAAAAGGCGGCGTTCACGCTTCTGGTGGCAATTGTCCCCGGACTTTTCGGGTTCTACATCTATTTTTTCCACTTGGAAATCACCACTGATCGGGAGCGCATGGCGGATCGCAGCGCTTTGCACAACCAGCGCTTCGACCGTTACAAGGAAGAATTCGGCTTTACCCAGGACGTCCTGGTTTTGGTCGTTGAAGCGGAAGATTCCGCTGGCGGAAGTTTGAAAAGCCAGGGCCGCGAAGCGATGAAGCGCGTTGCCGCGTCGTGGGCGGAGAAGATGCGCACGCGTCCGGATGTGTTTCCAAACGTTTTTGAGCGCGTCGATCCGAGCGAGTTAGGCGAGCACGCCTTGCTCTACTTGCCGTATGAGCAGATCGAAGCGATGGTTCATGCTTTTCGGCGCTATTGGTCGACAGCGCGCCCATTGCTGGAAAAACCGTCCGTGCAAAATCTCGTTTCGACGATCAACACGACAATAAATGACATTGACGGTAACGCCGCTCAAAAGAATCCCGCTCAAGCGCAAGCAGCGCTTTCAGGGTTGGAAACGCTTTTTGAAACGCTGAATCACGAGCTTGGGCCAAGTGGTTTTGGGAATGGATCGGGCAACGGAAGCTCACCCAAGTTGCCGTCAATTCCCGGTTTTGGACAGTTTGACCCGGACGGGTATTTCTTTACGCAAGACGGCAAAATGCTCACCGTTTACGCGCAAGTTATGGGGCAGCCGGAGCAGCGAAATCGCTTCGAGCAAGCGATGCAATTCGCGCAGTCCGTTTTGGACGATGCATTGGCGGAGGAAATGCGCGGCGTAAAAATAAGTGCAGGATTAGCGGGACTGCCGGCGTTGGAATATGAAGAAATGAAAACCGTGCACTGGGATTTCACCCGCGGCGCGATACTGACGCTCGTCTTCGTTTCAATTTTGTTTATTGTTGGGTTTGGCAATATTTTGCGCCCGGCGCTGGCGGCAATCTGTCTGGCGCTGACCATCGGGCTGACGTTCCTGTTTACCTGGATTGTCGTCGGTCATCTGAATATGATCGCGATGATTTTTACCGTCGTTCTGGTGGCTCTCGGCATCGATTTCGCCATTCACTTTACCACGCATTATGAAAAGGCGCTATCCCTCAATCTGTCGCCGAAAAAAGCGATTTTCCATACTTACGAAACCATTGGCGGCGCACTTTGGATGGGCGCCATCACAACGGCGGCGGCGTTTTTTTCAGGCTGGTTCACGGATTTTGTCGGACTCTCTGAACTCGGCCTGATCGCGGGCGGCGGCCTGCTGATTTGTCTGGCGTGCATGTACTTCGTCTACCCGGTCATGCTGCTTTTTCTCGATACAAATTTCGCGAAATCTCAACTTTTTCAACGCTTGTCATTCTCGCGCAGAAAAAATGGCGCGAAGTCGCTCTCAGGCAAGGCGCCCGAAGGTTTGAGCTCAAGAATCCCCGTCTTTCTGCCAAAGTCTCACCTCTCCGCGCGCCTGGCGCTCATCATTGGCTGCGTTGTGATGATCTCAGGATTGGCGCTGGGGCAATTTCAATTCGATACGAACCTGCTCAACCTGCAAGCCGGAGACAGCCCGGCCAGCCATTGGCAGAAGCAACTGATTCGTAAGCATGATCGGGCGCTTTTCGCCATAGCGACGTTTTCGTCACGCGAGGAACTCACGGCGGCGCAAAAAGCTTTTGAAAATGCGCCCAACGTTGCGGCAACGGAAAGCCTTTTCCCGGCTCGTGAAAATGAGAAACGTGCGCTATTGGCCAAACTCAGCCTTTCTTTGGACTCATTGAAGGTCGCTCCAGGAAATGTCGGCTCCAAACAAGCGCTTCGCCGCGAATTGTTCAAGCTCCGACATACGACGCGGAAATTCCGCCGTTCAAGCGCCGAATCGTATGGGGCGCTGGCGCGTTTGGACGAACGAATTAGTTCGCTGTACAGCACGATAAGCGCGGTTTCGGAAACTGAGTTTAACGCCAACTTGCAGCGTCTGGAAAGCGAGATGTTCACAAAAATTAGCGAAGGGATCAATGAGGTTAAGCGGTTTTTGAATCCGCCGCCGGTTTCAGTGCAAAACGCTTCGCCTTTACTGAAAAAGAGATTTTTGGGCAAGGACGGCTCCTTCGCGCTGCAGATTTATTCGAGCATCAATATCTGGGAATCCGAAAATCTGGCGGCGTTTATGCAAAGCGCCAAAAGCGTGCATGGCCGCATTTTTGGAAGCCTGGTCAATGTTTATGAAAACGGCCAGATGCTGATTTTTAGTTTTCTGGAAGCCGCGCTCTACGCTCTCATAACCATCATTGCGCTTGTTTTGCTATGGTCGAAATCGATAAAATGGACCTTGCTGACGGTGCTGCCGCTGGTTACGGGCGTCGGCGCATTGCTCGGCCTAATGCGCTGGGGGCCGCTGGCGGTCAAGTGGAACTTCGCCAATTTCTTTGCGCTGCCAATTTTGATCGGCGTTGGCGTCGCTTGCGGCGTTCATCTGGTGAAGGCTTGGCACACGGGTGAACGAAGCGTGTTTTTGGGCGCGGTAAAAGCCGTCGTCCTGAGCGCGTTGACCACGATGATCGGCTTCGGTATGCTGGCGGCCAGCGATCACATGGGCGTGAGCTCGCTTGGCGTTATCCTTTTTTGCGGCATTTCGTTTATCCTTGTTAGCGCATTAACCGTTCTTCCCGCCGCTTTGACGCTTTTAAATTCTTCGACAACAATTTCCCACAAACTTGAATCATGAATACCTTCAAAATCCTATTAATCGCTTTTTTATTTGCTGGACGTCCGCTCTACGCGCAGACGGACAAAATCCTGATTCTTAAACCCGGCGACGAAGCGGCGACGCAAGAACTGGCGGGCGAATACCTATCCAAAATGGCCGCGTTTATTGGCGAGAACGTCAAATTCTTCAAGGGCAAAGCGCCGGAATGCCGTATTTTCAATCGCTTGCAAGAAGCCGAAGATTTTTTGCGTGACGAGAAACCGGTTATCGTATTTTCGCCGCCGGGCTTCTATTTGAAAAACTTGAAAAAGGCGAGCGCCAAGCCGGTTGCACAGGTTCCCAGATTCGGGCAAAACGTCGAACGATTTTATATCGTGACCTCGAAAAACAACGGTTCTACTAGCCTCGAAGCATTGAAAAACAAAACCATTCGCACGACGTTCTCGTTTGATCTGCCCTATTTGCAGCGCGTCGTTTTTCCGCAAGAACAGAAACCGGGTGAATTTTTCAAGCTCGAGGCCTCGGAAAATTTAGCTGACGACGTCTTTTTTCTTCTGGAAGGCGACGATGACGCGGCGGCGGGATTGCTTTTAGACGAAGAACTAAAACGCTTTTTTGAAAGTGATGAACTCGTGTGGCCCGCGCTGCAAATCG
>CAXHAT010000077.1:0-35100 GCA_964014485.1 uncultured Deferribacteres bacterium | reverse complement strand
AGTGAACTTCCGGGCTACTTTCGACCGTCCCTGCGGGACTTTTAAAACAGCTTCTAAGCGTTGGCGTTTTTCTTCAGCGTATCCCAAACGCCGAGCGGGTTGTGCGACAGGTTGAAGATGGCGCCGCGCAGCGGTTCGAGTTGCACCAGCCAGTTCGTGATCGATTGCCAGCTTTCAATGGCGTGCATCAATGACTCTTCATTTTGCGGCAGCGCGGCAACTTGCCCTGGAATTTGAGCCTGCCCGACGCGCGCATAAATGAACGATTTGACCGCCATACCGCGCACGTAGGTTTGCACCTGGTGATAAAGCTTCTTGGCAGGTTCTCCACTGCACGGATTTCCCGCTTCAAATTGCTCCAAAGTCATTCGCTCGACTCGCCGCAAAATCTTTTCAACCTCGTCTGACGTTTCGCAGCGCATGGCGGCGACGCTTTGGGTGAGCGTGTGCTTCCATTCATCGGAGAGCAGGGGGTTTTGCTGGAAGAGATCGCAGAGTGCGTCTTTGTCTTCCCGTTCCAAATCTTGCAGGCAGCGCGCCAGCGAATCCCATTCTTCGCGTACGTTCATCATTTGCGCCAGCCGGTGCATGTCGCGCGGGACGCCGCCGCCAAAGACGACGGCCGCGGGCAGAAGCTGGTCTTTGACTTTTGTTTTCTCTTGCCGAAAAAACGCCAGCGAACCCGCCGCTTCCATGGGCGGCAGGGTGAAAATGTGCGTGAAAGCGCTGTCGATTTCGTTCTTGGTTTCCATGTGCCGCAGACGGTAGGTCTCCAGCGCGTCTTCGCTGATGGAGAGCAAGTAGTAGACGTGATCCAACTCAAAAATCGCCTTCATGCTCTTGAGCATTTCGTGCAGGCGCTGCGTGTCGAGCACCTTGTCCAACTCATCGATAGCGATAACGATTTTGACCTGCTCCCTGGGCGTGCCCACTTCTCGTTCATCGACTTCCAGCGCACGGTTAAGATAGAAAAGTACTTCCTGTACGTAGGTGCGGTACTCGTCGATCAGGCTAAGGGTGGTGAACGGCCTTAGCTCTCGGCTGACCAGATTGGATTTTTTGCGCCCGAAGGAAAACCACCTGCCGCCGCCCTTGACCCCGGTCTCTTGCCCCTCGCCAAAACTCATTTGATATCTCAAGCGCTCCAGCAACTCGTTGGTGCGATGATAAAGCGCGATCTCGTTGCGCATGGGATCGTAAAGACTGCGATTCAAGCGCTGATCGCCCTCGACCGTACGCCAATAAATCACGCCAGCGGCGATTGGAAAACCTAAAATCACGCACAGCGAGATGACTAAGCTCAAACTCCAATCAATGCTCGATTCTGGCGACTCAGACAAATAAAACTCCGCTTGCCGCAATGTGTCTTGCAAGGAATCATATCTCGCTTCGACCGCCGCAATATCGCCGAGCTGAATTCTGGCCGAATCAAGTTGTGCGAAGAGCGAATCTATACTCGGTTTAGACGGCCAATGCCGGGCGCGGCGCAGAGAATCCCACGTTGCCTGAATGATGAAGAATCGGGTAAAATCGCCAGACCTTTCCTCATCAAAATTCCAATCGGTGCTGCTCACGTCTGGCTCAAGCAGCGCGTCGATTTTTTGCAAGGAATCTTGTAGGCTCTGAATTGTCGGCGCTAGATCAAGATACAAGGAATCGCGATATTCTTGACGTAAGAGCGACGGTTCTCTTGTAGAGATTTGATCTGTTTTGGTTGAATCGCTTTTTACCGCGAACCATTGCTCGCGCATCTGGCTGAATGGCGGCGTTTGCCAATGCAGCGCGATATTTCCGATGATGAGCAAACCGCCCAAAAACAAATAATAGCGGTGTGCTTTCTTAAGCAAAAGGCGTTTATTCTGTAATTCCTGCTCAACCGCAAACGGCTGAATCGGCGGCAAGAGTAATGTCAGGCAGCGATTGACTTCCTGCGCCAATTTTTCCAGCAGGGCGAGTAGAAACGACTTCTCGCCGAATTCGGTTGGGATAGGCGAGAACAGCGGCAAACGTTGACGGCGATGTTTGCGCAAGTTATTCTGCTCTTTGAGTGTCTTAAACCGCTGTTCGTCTCCGACGCCGTCGTCGTACTTTTGAAAATTTTCCAGCACATGCTCGCGAAACCGGTGCAGCAAATTGGTTTTGCCCAAGCCGCGCCGCCCGGCCATGCCGATGGTAAAACGTTTCTGGTCCTGAAAAAACTTCTCCATTCTACCATTGACTACGGCGCGCCCATGGTGTACTTCCGGATACGGTCGCTGCAAGTCCTGCCGATTTATAAGCGCTTCATTGTCGTTCGCGCGGGCTTGCGTTGATTCAGCGCGTCTTAGTAAATTTCCAAGCCATCTTAACCCAGCGACAGCGACAGCGAAAGCGCCAGCGAAAGCGCCAGCGACAGCGCCAGCGACAGCGACAGCGCCAGCGAAAGCGCCAGCGCCAGCGAAAGCGCCAGCGCCAGCGAAAGCGCCAGCGACAGCGACAGCGCCAGCGAAAGCGCCAGCGAAAGCGCCAGCGAAAGCGACAGCGCCAGCGAAAGCGACAGCGACAGCGCCAGCGACAGCGCCAGCGCCAGCGAAAGCGACAGCGACAGCGACAGCGACAGCGAAAGCGACAGCGATGAGATAAATGCTAAATGCAATCCTCCGTGCCGTTGCTCTTCCACGAGAGTACAAGACTATGCGCAGCCATCGTATATAATACCGAAAGATGAGAACAAAACTTCCGCCTGCCACCGCTGAAATTGTTGTCCCTATCACTTCAAGCTTTTCAATTTGTGCCAAGAACAAACCAATCGTCAAAAATATCAGTCCGAGCAAAACTTGACTTAACCACAAACCGCGTTCATCAAAAGTGAAAGCGTCTTGCCAATCCTGGCGCATTTTTTCGCGCGCTTCTTGCCAAGACATTTTTGGCTCGGGCCAAATCCATCGCCAGAGTTTTTGGAGTTTTGTTTTTTGGGGTTTGGTTGGCGCGTTGGCGGTTGTTTCGGCGTTTTCTAAATCGGGCTGCATGGGCGTGCGTCGTTTGTGAGCAATCGGGGTTGGGAGAGCAAAATCGCCCCCTATTCTTTATTTGTAACTGATGTTACGCGGATCGCACAGATAATGGAGTGCAAGGCTTGCCTTGCTATTCAGTTGCGGATATTTTTAACCATTGCGCAAGGTGGTCCTGAATCCGCCGTTTTCTTGCCGGCGGCGAGTGACAGGCAAAGCAAGCTTTGCACTCCTTGCGTTTGCGGCGTGCGTAACATCAGTTTGTAAAAAATGTCTTCCCTACAAAAATAGCCAGTCAAATTTAACTGGCGCGCGGTTTTGGCGGCGGTCGCCGGGTTGTTTGCCGCAAAGTGCGTTTCTTTCGCAACCGAACGGGGGGATTGTTGTCAAATACAATGATTCAGATTACGCCCGCCAAAACGCTCGTATTTAGTCATTCCCGTGAAGACGGGAATCTGTTGGCGTTGCACGTTTGGCTGGATTTCCGCCTGCGCGGGAATGACGGTAGAAGCGATGTTTAGATAGAAGCGTAGTTTGGTGGTTGTCGCCGCCGATTCGTTTATTTTCCGTTCTTTTTAGGAGGCTGTTTATGCTGAAGAATTTTATCAAAGTGGCTGTTCGCAGTTTGTTGCGGAACAAGTATTACGCATTCATCAACATTTTGGGTTTGAGCGTGGCTTTGGCGGCGAGCATGGTCGCCTGGCTGAATTATGATTTCACCAACAGCTACGACGCTTTCCACGAAAACACGGATGAAGTTTATCGCATCAACAGCACCAGAGTCGCGAACAATCGCTCCGTGCTTTACGGCCTGACGCCAATGGGACTTGGCCCGGCGTTGGAGCAAGACTTTCCGGCCATCGAGCGATCCGTGCGTTTCTCCCGCACCTCCGTTATCCTGCGCTACGGCGACAAGGTTTTTGACGAGCAAGTGCATTTCGCCGATCCCGGCTTTTTCGAGATGTTCACTTTTCCCGTTGCGGCCGGGGATCAAAATCCGCTCGCCCGCAAACAAAGCATCGTGCTCACGCGTCCCGTGGCGGAAAAGTATTTTGGCGAGGAAAATCCGGTCGGCAAGCAGATCAGCATCGAGTACGGCAACGGCTTTGAAACGAGCCTGATCGTCGCCGCGGTGATGGAAAAAATCACGCAGGGCTCGAGCATCCAGTTTGAATTCTTGCTGCCGTACGAAAATCTCGCCGATCTCGGCATTGACGATTTGAACAGTTGGGATCGCTGGGCGTTCACCACTTTTGTCCAAATCTCCGATGCCGCCGTCGCGGCCTCGCTCCCTTCGCAATTTCAGCAGTATATCGAGCGCCAAAACGCGGCCATGCCGGATTTTCAAATGACGCAATTTTCTTTTGATCCTTTGCTCAATATCGCCGAATCAGGGCGCGAGATGCGCGGCAATATTTTGAATGACGGGATCAATCCGACCGCGATTGTCGGGCCTTCGGTGACGGCGTTTTTACTCCTGCTTATGGCCTGCTTCAATTTCATGAACACCTCCATCGCTTTTTCCAGCCGGCGCCTTAAAGAAATCGGCGTGCGGAAAGTCGTCGGCGCCAGAAGGCAAGGACTTATTTTTCAATTCATGGGCGAGAACATTTTGCTTTGCATGGTTTCCTTCGCCATCGCCGTTCCTCTCGGCTATCTCTTTGCCGACAAGTACAACGCACTTTTCCCGAACGTCGAGCTCTTCTTCGACTACACGAGCAATCCTGAGTTGTTCATCGTTTTTGGCGCGCTCCTTTTTGGCACGGCTATTTTTTCGGGCGTTTATCCAGCATACTACATCAGCGCATATTCGCCGGTCAGAATTATGAAAGGCGAGCAAAAGGTCGGCGGCACTAACCCGCTCGCGCGCGTGTTGATGAGCCTGCAATTCAGCATCTCCATTCTCGCGGTGATCATGAGCCTCATCATGGCGCAGAACGCGGAGTTTCAGCGCACCTTCGATTTTGGCTACAACAAGGAAAACGTCATCGTCGTGCGCGTGGACGGCGAAAGCGAGTTTGAAGCTTACCGCAACGCCCTGCAAAAGCACCCGCAGATTGAGGCTATCGCCGGGGGCGGCAATCATGTCGGCTATTCCTGGTATCGCCGCATCGCAAAACATTTTCAGGCGGAAGAAGAGATCGAGGTGATGAATATCGGCGAGAATTACCTGGATGTGATGGGCTTCAATCTTCTTAGCGGGCGTGCATTTGACTCGGCGCTCGAATCCGATTTTGACCGCTCGATTATCGTCAACCAAAAACTTGTGGAGACCTTCGGCTGGCAAGAGCCGCTCAAGCAGGAAATCGAGATCGACAGCGTGAAATACAGCGTGATCGGGGTTGTTAAAGATTTTCACAACAACGGGTTGTGGCGCCTGGTCGAGCCTTCGGCGCTGCGCTTGGCAAAACCGGAGACGTACAACTATTTGACCGCCGTCGTCAGCACCGAAGATTTGGTCGGCGCCAACGCATTGATGGAAGGAGAATGGTTCAAGCTGTTTCCAAATTCGCCGTATTCCGGCTCGTACCAGGACAACGTGCTGGCTGAAGCGGCGTTTGTGACAAACAGCATCAAAACCATCAGCGAATATATTGCAATTATCGCGATTTTGATTTCGGCGATGGGCTTGTTTGCGTTGGTTTCGCTCAACATTGCCAAGCGAACAAAAGAGATTGGCATTCGGAAAGTGCTGGGCGCTTCGATTGGCCAGATTGGCGGGCTGATCAACAAAGAATTTGCGTTGGTTCTTCTCGCGGCGGCGGTGCTCGCAACTGCCATCGGTTTCTTCACTGCGGGCGCACTTCTCGACGGCATCTACGCCTATCGCGTGCCCGTCACTGCGTTTCCGTTTGTCGTGGCAATCGTTATCGTTTTTATCGTTTCAATCCTGACGATCAGCTCGCAGGTCTACAAAATCACGACGCTGAATCCGGTTAATGCGATTCGGAAAGAGTAACAAACAGACAGGTAGAGACGCGATGCATCGCGTCTCTACGAAAAGGGGACTCCTGATTATCTAGCGAACGCCAAGCCGAAAGGATTCAGCCCTACGGTAATGTCCGTGATATGCACGGGCGCGCGGCGGGAAACGTCGTAAACGGAAACTTTGTCGGCGGTTGCGCCTGAATGCGTGATGTAAAGCTTCTTCGGGCGAGAACCGACTCTGTCCTGCGGCGTCAACGCAGCATTATGCGGAACCGGGAAAGGCGTATCAGCGGTGACTTTTACAATATGCTTTGCAGCATGTACGCCGAAAATGCCGTCCGAGCCGCCGTCGGAAATATTCGTCGTGTAAAGCGCCTTGCCGTCCAATGACATGATCGCGCCGTGCGCGTTCGGCACGTCGATCGTGGTGATTTGCGCCAGCGTTTTCAAATCCAGAACGAACACTTTATCTGCGCCCTGACATGGGACGAACAGCTTGCGATTTTCCGGGCTAAGCGACAAATGCGGATCATTCCCGACGGCTGCGCGTCCGATTTCCTCGAAAGTTTCCGTATCAAACTGAACAATGTAGTCATTGTCGCCTGCAACGCCAATCACTGAAACGTAGGCCGCCCGGCCGCGCGCTTCTACAATCACATCGTGCGGCTTGCCGCCCATGTCGACCAGATCAGCCGGGGTGGGAACCGTCGCGACAACGGTCATGGTTTCTAAATCGATCACGCTTGTGGTTTTGTCCACATCGTTGTTGACCCAAAGCTGTTTCTTGCCTTTAAAGTCGGCCCACATGTGAAAAACGCCCGCGCCTACAGCCACTTCGCCAGCCACGGAAAAGTCGCCGGGATTGAACGCAACGACGCGGTCATTGCCGCGGTCGCCGACATATACGAGATCCTTCGCCGCAGACCAAACCACGTACATCGGCTCGTTCGTGTTATCGCCTTCCGGCAAATCATAGGTTCCGGACACTGCATCGGTGTTGGCGTCAATGACGGAAATCGTGCCGGAAGCGCGATTGGCGATGACAATCTGGCCGAGATCTCTGTGACGGTGCTTGGCAAGTTCGGCTTCCGGAATTTCGGCGCCCCAATCATCCTCTTCGTTTACAACCGGAGCGGCGGCGCGGTCGCAACCGCTAAATGCGGCAAAACACATGGTCAAAGCGATTAACGGACTAATGACGGTTCTCATCTTCATGCTGAATACTCCTGAAAAAGTTGAGGGCTTGCGAACGGACTGAGTGAATCGCCGTTCTTCGATAATAAAAGGCAGGTGAAAGGATTACGGCGCTTACGCCTGGTTGCAATAGAATCCATTCTTAATCGGAGAGAATCACGCTTCATTTCTTCCAACGTGATTGCAGGGCCAGCCTCATGCTGTGGCTCTGTGAGTTGTGGCGGCGGCAAATGTCACAAAGCTGTGACAAGAAGCGCTTGTTTTTGAAGATATGCAAGGCGAAAAGCTGGTTTTTCAAAACTTTAACAAATCCCAATCAATCAGCTTCAAGATGGACACTTGGCTCTCTGGCAATCGGTGTAAAGCTCGAGTGCAGGCGCTTCACTTTTGCAAGTTTCATAAGGCAGGTAACTGTTGTCAAACACTTTTTGAGGGAGGAGAAGAATTCAACATTTTCAACTTTGGTTTTCTGGCGCGGCAGGTTGCAATGCAAAAAACGCCTGTGGTTTCACTCCCGCATAAAATATCATAAAGCTTCGGGCGGGACGGACATCGTTTTTCAGCTAAACGTCTTTGTAGTACGCTGGTGTTGATTAACTTTTTTATTCAACTTTGTCTCTATAACCAATCGCTGTTTGTAATGCTTCATTCAGCTCTTTGATTTTGTCAACGGATAGAGTAGCGATAAAATTCGTAAGCGTTGTTTTGGGGATGCTGATAAGCTCATCACAGTGTATGGCGCTGTCATGCTTTAATCCGTCTTCAATTCCTACCTTCACTTGAGTCGACAAGCCATCATACCGCGTATATATTGGCGCGCAAATGACCGTAGAAAATCTGGATTCAATTAACACCTGGCGGCTGACAACGACAAACACTCTGTGCTTTTTGGGATCATGCTTTGAGCCTTTGTATACCCGGTACAGCTCCCCGCGCTTCATAGATTGACCTGGTAATCAAGCACGTCTTGAGCTTCCCTGTTCAAAAATTTCGAATTCTCACGCAATATCTTTAGATCTTTTGAAGATTGTTGTTTTTTCTTCTCCTCGGTAAGATATTCTCGAAGCAGGAGTTCAATCAATTTTTCGATATTATCCTTCCGGCCCGTGATTTGGTCAATCGCATTAACAAGGTCATCCGGAATGGTTATGGTGCTTCTCATGTTCCAATATTCCTCTAAAATTCTTGTTCTGCTTGGCTCAATATAAAAATGACTTGCCGGAATGCAAACTCAAAAGTTAGCAAACGATCCGATTCGAAAAGGCCGAAAACTAAACATTGAGATTTGAAATTTCCAAATTGTCCGGTTAGGCGTTAAGCGCCATGCCGTAGTTTTTCATGAACCACCACCGCACCAACTCCGGGCTGATTTAATTTTCACGCAGCCGGACGTGCGAAACCTTTTCTTTTGAATGTTCCTTGACCAAATTGACAGCCCGCTCAACTTGCTCCTGCGCTTCGTTGGCGTTTTCAGTGGGTTTGCATTTTTTGCAAGGGCGACAACCGTTATTGAGCGTCTCTTTAATGGCGGTATCCTTTTGTTTTCCATAGGCTTACTTCACCATAAACATCGCTTCGTCGCCCAAAATGGAGGAAGCGTAGGTTTTCAGAACGCTGGCATAGGCTTCAACCACGCCCTATAAATTGGTTGCTCCGTCGTGGAGTGCGGCCATGTCCATCAAGGCTTATGGCGCGAGCATGGAGCGGGACAGCGCAGCCCAAAGATTTTTATCGTAACGATGATTGTTTTAAGGCAGTGTAAAAATAAAGATCAACTGACCGTCCGGGGATTGCAGAATGGCGTTTTTCGGGTCAAGTTCCTGTAGAAAATCGAAGCCTTCGGACTTTAACCGCGCTATTCGCTCCGCTGAATTCTTGGCAAAAAACGTCAGCGCAGGCGTTTGAACGTCATTGCTTTGATGCACGCCCAAAACGGTGATTCCATTAACGTAAATCCCCCAGGGGTGAGGCGAATTGCTTTCATGATTACGAACAAAGCTGAAGTTTTTGTAGAAATCAAAGGTCGCGTCCCGGCTTTTTGTTGAAACTGCAAACTCGCCGAACATGCCGCATTTTGAGTATTCCTTGTTATCGCCCGCCAAAGACATCATTTCAAATTGAACGCCTTCCCTTTCAATTCCCGCGTCTGACCTTGCGACAATTCGCAGCCCGTTTAAATCGACAAATTCCACGGATTTGATGTCGCCGCGCTCATCAAATTTCATTTCAGAATGAATCTTGGCGTTCTTTAAAATCTTCAAAATTTCCTTCGGCTTTGCTCCAAAAAACGTCACCGAAGGAGACGGGAAGCTGGCTTGATGCAGCGCGATGACGATGGAGCCGTCTGTCACGGTTTTCACCGGGTGCGGCGCAGGCGCGGAAGCAGTTTCTCTAAAGCCCAGTCCTTGATAAAACTCGAGCGCCTGGTTCGCATTTTTCACCGAAAGTGAAAATTCAACCGAACGTCCCAATTGCACGTTTTCGCGGGCGATGTTGTCATTGTCCTCGTTCAGAGACTGTCTCGCAAAAACCGCCTGCGCGCCCGCAACAGCCCAAATGGCCCATAAGGCAAAAATCGCTTTTGGTGAAAAACTGACTTTTTTCAACTTTGAATCCTCGCTCGAATCAATCTAAATACACAAAAAAACCCTGCTCGCCATATGAGACGAACAGGGTTGAAAAACGATAAATGCACCTATTTTCAGGCAAATTTTGGGCGCATCCTGATCCGACCGATCAGCTTAATCAGAGCAAGCATGATGACAAAGTTCAGGAGAAAAAAGAAAGCCTGGCCCGTTCCTGAATCGCCGGAGGTGATGAGAAACATCGATCCGCACCTCCCCGATCCAATTTTGAACTCGTAGACAGGGCTCTGGACTGTGTTTCCGTCGTTATCCGTCGCCTTGACGTAGTAACTTACGTTTGTGCCTTTCGACTGCCCTGGCACGGTTGCTTCGTAAAGATTTCCGCTCATCGCCATTGCGACCGTTTCTTCAGCGCCGCCGGCGGCGGAATAGTGCAAAGTAACCGAAGTGATTTCGCCGTCATCCGTTGCGTTCGCCGAAACTGAGTACGGCCCGTCCGTGTCCTTGGTGTCTTCGAGACGTGTGACTAACGCCACGATTGGATCGGTTGTAAATGCGTTATTCACGTTCAATCTGCCGCCTGTGATGGTGTTGCCGCTAAAATTCGCTTTTGGATCGATTGTTCCCAGAATCCGAGTGCGAAGATCGGTGTAAGAAATTCCTGAAAATTGCGTCGCCACAAGCGCAACAGCGCCCGCAACGTGCGGCGAAGCCATTGAAGTGCCGCTAAGTTGTTGGTATCGATTGTTTGGCTCACAGCTCAAAATTCCAACGCCCGGCGCGGCCAAATGTACCGATTTTTTACCGAAGTTTGAAAAGCTAGCACGGTTGTCGTTGCGATCTGAGGCGGCGACGGAAATGATGTTGTCAACATCGTAGCTCGCAGGATATGACGGAGACGAATCATTGTTCAAATTTGAGTTTCCGGCCGCTGCGACAAAAAGAGAATTTTTGTCTCGCGCATATTCAATCGCATCTTTCAACGCTTGGGAAAAACCGCCGCCGCCCCAACTGTTGTTGGTGAGAAGCACGCCCATGTCAGCGGCGTAAACGATGGCCGGAATGGCGTCCGCGGTTGTGCCGCTGCCGTTGTTATCGAGGAAACGGAGCGCCATAATTGACACGTTCCAATTGACGCCGACAACGCCGGTTTCATTATTGCCAACCGCGCCAATTGTCCCGGCAACGTGCGTCCCGTGACCGTTGCCGTCTTGCGGATCATTGTCATCGCTGGCGAAATCCCAGCCATAAACGTCGTCGATATAACCGTTGCCGTCGTCGTCAACGCCGTTGGTCGCTTTGTCGGCTCCGTCAGCGTCATTGCCGGTTTCACCGGGGTTGCGCCACATGTTAGCCGCCAAATCTTCATGCTCATAGTCCACGCCCGTATCGATCACGCCGACAATGAGATCACTGTTTCCCGTTTGTACGTCCCAGGCCGTCACAGCATCGATGTTGTTCATACCGTACAATTGGCTAAAAGCGGGATCGTTTGGCTCCGCGCGCATGAGGGGCGTTTCCTTGAGCATATCGATGGTGTAAATATAATTCGGTTCGGCATATTCGACGGAAGGATTTTGCTGGCAAGCGCGAACGGCCTGAGCGACGCTTTGTTGATTCGTGACGTTGCAGCGATAAGCTCGAATCTCTTCATAATAATCGAGCTGAGCGATGCTCGCATTTGCAAAAATCGTCTGCGCCTGAGCGGTTACAACGTCATCTCGAAATTTTACAATGACTTCGCCTTCGACAAATTGCGGGCGCTGTTGAGCATTCACGCCTGAAAACAGCCCCAGCAAAATTGAGACGATTGCAATTTTCTTCCCTGAAAGAAACCTTGTCCTAAACATCAAAAACTCCTTGGTCTTATGTCCATGATTTTTTTGCGCGGCAAAACATCGCAAAAAGCCAGCCACATAATCTTCTTTAATTCAAATAATTGCAAGGCATTTTCTACAGCGATTCTCCGCGTCTATTTTGTTCACGACAACCCAAGCCTACAAAAATTCCCGGTTTATCTTGAGAGCGCCTGTCTCGGTTCAGTCAATTTGCGCCGGCGGCAATCATCTTCGGCGGCGATCAAAAGTTCTCAAACTGTCTCTTGTCATCGGGAAAAGTGCGTCGAGATCATAGATCGGTTTTCGCGGCGGAAAATCGCCGTTCTTGAGCACGATGTGAATGCTTGTTTCCGTTGAGTCGGTGCGCCAGCCCTGAACGGGATCGACGTTAAAAAAGCGCAAGCCTTCGGGCTGTGGAAATTCGCGCGCGGGGTAACGGCGCGAGGCGCGCTGCATAAAGTTGCCCCAAATTGGCGCCGCTGCATAGCCGCCGGTGGCGCCGCCGCCCACTTTGCGAAACATTTGTTTTTCGCGGTCATAGCCAACCCAAACCGAAGCGGACAACGCCGAAGTCACGCCGTTAAACCAGGCGTCCGTGTAACTGTAACTTGTCCCGGTTTTCCCAGCCGCCGGGGCCGTGAAACCCGCGACGCGCCGAACCGCCCCCGCCGCCGTGCCGCCGTCTACCACGCCGCGCATCATATCGAGCATTTGGTAAGAAGTCTGGGGGTCGAGGCGTTCCTGACCAAAACGGAGGGGGCCGGGATCGATCACAATGCCGTTGATGTCTTCGACGCGTTTGATGAAAACCGGCTCGAAGTAAACGCCGTTTCGGGCAAATACTGCGTAAGCCGAGGCCATTTCCACGGAAGAAATTCCAGACGTGCCAAGTCCCAAAGAAAGCACCGGGGCGACGTCGCTCGTTACGCCGAAACGACGAATATCTTCCACCAGTTTCTCCGGCGTGAGTTGTTCCGCCAGTTGCACCGCGACTGTATTTTTCGACTTCATCAGCGCCCATTTCAGCGTCATTTTTCCATCGTACCGACGATCAAAATTTCTGGGGCGGTAGGACTGGCGGGTTTTGAGCCGGTAGGTAATCAGACTGTCGTTTTGAATCGAGTACGGCTGAAAGCCAAGCGTTTCCAGTGCGCCATAATACAAAAACGGCTTGATCCCTGACCCGACGTGGCGATTGGCGTTTGTTGCACGGTTGAAACCGCCGGGCACGTGTGCTCGACTGCCAACCAGCGCTTTGACTTCTCCCGTCGATACGGCGACGACGGTCATCGCGCCTTGCAGGGCGCCAGTACTGTCTTGCAGATTGCTCTCAAGAGCGTCGAGGCCGGAGGCAATTTCTTCTTCAGCGATGCGCTGCAGCTCCGGATCCATGGTCGTGTAAATTTTCAGCCCGCCAAAATAGACCGCTTCACGACCATATTTTTGGATAGCCAGATTCAGGACATGATCGACGAAATCGTTGCTTGGGCTGCGACGGGGCACATAGCGCAGCGAATCCGCAAGAGCACGTTCATATTGCTGATCATCGACGTATCCCTCACGCAACATGCTCGCCAAAACGATGCGCTGGCGACGCTTTGCACGCTCAGGATGAGAGTATGGATTAAACGAATTCGGCGAGTTCAGAATTCCGGCAAGCAGCGCTGATTCAGATAGCGAGAGCGAATCGGCGCTTTTGGCGAAGAACTGCTGCGCCGCGTCTTCCACGCCGTAAGCAGTGCCGCCGAAATAGATAAGGTTGCAGTATGCCTCCAAAATGTCATCTTTTTCGAACATGCTTTCGAGCTGCATCGCGACGAGCATGTCCTTAAATTTCCGCAAAACTTCGCGGCGGTGGGAAAAGAAGAGGTTTTTGGCCAATTGCTGGCTTAGCGTCGACGCGCCGCCCAAACGCCGTCCCCGGAAAATACGATTAAAAAAAGCGCGTAAATTCGATCGAATATCTACGCCGTGGTGTTTGTAGAAATCGCCGTCTTCGGTGGCGACCACGGCTTGCTGGAAATACGGGCTCATCCTGTCCAGCGTACGGTATGATTGGCCGCCAAGAGAACGCACAAGCGTGCCGTCGCTGGCGTAAATTTCAGTTGGGCGGGCGTAGACGAGCTGTCGCAGATCATCCGGCACGTGCGGCAGGTCCGTGATCAGCAAATACAAGCCGATATAAAGGAGTGCAAGAAACAGCGTGGCTGCGGAAAGCAGGCTATAAAATAATCTCGTCTTCGTCTTCTGAAAAATCTTCATCATCTAACAATGAGCCAAAATCATTAATCCAATCTTCAGGCAAATAATAAAGGTAAGCCCGCGAGCGATCAATCGCGACGGCCATTTCCACCAGGCCGCTGATAATCTTGTTGGAAATCGCGATTTGGACGGAAGCATTATCGGCGAATTCCGTCATCGCCGGCAATTCTCGCAAGAACCCTTCTTTGGTTTCGTAGTCGAGAAACTTCATTTTCTGATTAAATCGTGCAAGTGAAAAGATGCGCTGCCGGGGAAAACGCGAATCCGCTTCAAGGTTGAGAGCCGTCAAGCTCCCGTGCCGCCCAATCATTTCTATTTCTTCAGCCGTTAGCGTTGTCTGCGACAGCAGATTGTTCCGGCTATCGACGAAATAAAGAGCCAGGGATGAAGAAAAGCTGGTGCAGAAAACGTCGCTCAAAAGCCCTTCACCGGCGAAGATAAGCAGCGAATCCGGCTCGATAATGAGGGTTTTGATGTGAAAGGGAAGTCTGCTGTACAAGCGCTGGAATTGACGCGGCTGTAAAACGATTTGCCCGCGCTCCGCCGTTCGGCCCAAAAGCTGACCAAAGTCTTGGATCGCATCTACGTCCTGTCGCGCTTTTCGAGACAGGCTGTCAAGACGTTGGAAATTGCGGTCGGCGTTTATTTTCTCGGCAACGCGCTGCCACTGCGGCCCCAGCTTTTCGCGGCTCTCATTATTCCAAACGAGGTATTGACCCAGCGCCTTCTCGACAAAAAAGAACTTCCACTCGACCAAGCCGAGAACCAGGACAATCAAAATAACGAACCCAAGCACCAACTTATTGTTGCGTTGAATGGAAGTAATTTCTTTTTCGTAGAAGGACATGTTTGGCGTATGATTGGATGCTCTTGGAATTAGCGATTCAGCTTAAATTTAGCATTCACACCTTCGTTTGCAATGCAATTGTTTCAGAGCGCGCTTCGCACTTACGTCAGGGATTATCAACTTCATCACTGGGTGACGGTTTTAGTCACAATCAGGGAAAATTTTTCGTTTTCGTGCGTATTTTTGGGCGAAGGTTAAACAGCAGACCACCAAAGGTTTGCTCCAATGAATAGACACTTCTCAAAAATATAAGGAGATGCATGATGAAACGTTTTATGATGTTCACAACCCTGATCGCAATGCTGTTTGCATCGGTTATCGCCACCGCACAACCAAGACGCGGTATGCAAGGCGGACGACAGCGCATGGAAGCCCCGCGCAAGAATGCAATGGAAGAGCTGGGGCTTTCAAAAGAGCAAAAGACGAAACTGCGTGAAGTCTTCATGTCGGCGCGTAAGCAAGGCATTGAAATCCGCGCAAAGCAGCAAGTCGCCCGTCTCGAAATGCAAGAACTGATGGCCGCTGAATCGCCGGACAAAGCCAAAATCGATGCGAAAATTGCGGAAATTAGCAAATTGCATGAATCTACCATGAAGCACAAAGTTGAGACGATGCTGGCGGCGCAACAGGTTTTGACGCCGGAACAGCGTGAGAAAGCCAAGGAAATGCGCATTTTTTCCAGAATGCAGCGAGGGCAACGGCACTTTGGAAAAGGCATGCGCGGCAGAGGCGGTCAATTTCGCCAGAGAGCGCCGCGATCCGGCGGCTTCGGCCAGCAGGGCGCTTTTCTTGATGAAGAAGCTGGGCTTTTCGATGAATTTGAAAATTGATTGATTTTCGTTAATTCCTAACTCTGACAGGGTTGCGAACCCTGTCAGAGTTAGAGAAGAAAAAAATCCCCGTCGTGTTTGAACGCTGGGGATTTTTTTATTTGAAGTAGAGGAATGATCAAAGCAGCCTAAATTTGCTGCGCCTTCCATTTTCCCCGCCTGAAAAAAAACACAGCCGTTGCCGCCAACGCGACTTCGGCAGTCGTAATCGACCAATACACGCCAACCGTTTCAAAACCGGAACCTACCGCGAGATAATAGGCTAGCGGAATTTGCAAAAGCCAATAGCAGAGAAAGTTGATTTTTGTCGGCGTCCTTGTATCGCCGGCACCGTTAAAGGCTTGCGAAACGACCATGCCGTAGGCGAAAAGCGCATAACCGTAGCTCATAATTCTGAGACAATCGGCGCCGAAGCCAATGACGGCCTCTTCTTGTGTGAAAATGCCGATGATCATTTCCGGATAGAAAATGAAAAACACAGAAATGAACAATAGAAACGCCATGTTGTAATGACTGGTTATCCAAACCGATTTTTCCGCACGATCCGGCTTATTGGCGCCTAAATTCTGCCCTACCAAAGTCGCCGCGGCGTTTGCCATGCCCCAGGACGGCAAAATCGTGAACACGACAAAACGTATCGCAATTGTATAGCCCGCGACGGCCTGACTGCCAAATCTGGCAATGATACGAATCAGGATCAGCCAACTCGCCGTTGCCAGCAAGTACTGCACGACGCCCCACGCCGAAACGCGAATCAACCGAACAATAACCTGCCATTGCAGCTTTACGTGCCGCCTTAATAGCTGGATTCGGCTGCTGCCGCGAAACATAACGTAAAGTTGAAAACATACGCCCGCGCCTCGCCCAATCGTCGTTGCGATGGCAGCGCCGGGCACGCCAAGTTCAGGAAACGGCCCGAGCCCAAAAATGAGACAAGGGTCGAGTATCAGGTTCAATCCATTGGAAAGCCAGAGCGCGCGCATCGCAATCGCCGCGTCACCAGCACCGCGAAAAATGGCGTTATTCAGGAAAAGCAGCATAATCACAATGTTGCCGCCAAACAATATCGTGGTGTAGCCTGAGCCTATTTCGATGCTGCTCTCCGGCGCGCCCATGAATCGCAACATGTCGTCCGCCCAAAACATGCCCGCGATCATGCCGGGAATCGCCAGCAGGACGCCAAGGCCGATAATCTGGACTGCGGCATTGCAAGCGGCTTCCTTGTCCTTTTCGCCAATGCGCCGTGCGATCATCGCGGTTCCCGCCATGCTCACGCCAATCGCCACAGCGTAGATTAAAATGATGACTGATTCGGTCAAACCAACCGCCGTGACGGCGTCTGCACCGAGCTTGCTGACAAAAAAGATGTCTACGACGGCAAAAACCGATTCCATCGCCATTTCCAGAACCATTGGGATCGAGAGATAAAGAATAGCGCGGCCAATTGAGCCGGAGGTGTAATCCCTGTCGGCTTTGCCTCGAATTGCTTCGACAATATCCCGCCAAAGGGAATTTTGTTGTTGCGGCGCTTCAGGTTGTTCACCACTTTGTTCGAGATTTTCAGAAGACATTTTCAATACTCGCTTTTGTAGATGAGCGCCGTTCCGAACAACAGGAAAAACGTAAAATCAGTTACGCGTCTGTGTTGTCGAGACGGATGCGTCCTGAAAACGTTGCTGTTCTACGTCTTCAAAGGACTATAAATTATAAAATTAGAGAATATGAAAGGGGATTGGGCTGTGAGAAGCCAAGAGATCGGAAGGAAAAATAAAAATCCGCCAAGGCGGAGAAATTACTTGCCGAAGCTCGAGGCTAAAGGCCGCACACATCTACGGCGATGCTGCGGAATTTTTGAAGTGGTGTGATGAGTCGCATAATTCAACTCGGTTGGAATGTGAAATTTTCTTAAAAAACGGGCGATAATTTAACGCATAATTTTAAGGAAACAAGCGTTTTTTCCTAAAATTTTCATAGTGGTAAAACGCGGCGATCACCAAGGCATGGCTTATTCTGCCGTCTGCAATGTACTCGGGCATTTCCAAAACGTCGACAAGACGGACGGCAATATCTTCCGCTCCGTCCTGTGATTGCTCGGCGACTTTCCTTGCGTTGGGCGCGATAAAAGTATAACATTTATTGTTTAAAATCGCCGGGTTTGGCGCAACCACGCCAATTTGAATCAAAGGATCGGAATCGTAGCCGGTTTCTTCCAACAGCTCGCGCTTTGCGGATTCTGCGGGATCGTTGTCTCCGGGGTCCATCATGCCGCCGGGGATTTCAAGCGTGTTCTCTTCCGTGCCGTGCCGAAATTGCTCAATCAAAACAACCTGGCCTTCCGGCGTTATCGGGATGACATTAATCCAGTCCGGCGAATCCAAGATATAAAAAGAAAAATCCTTACCGTTTCTTGGCGACCGGCTGGTCGTTTGGCGCATCTTAAAAATCGTAAAATCGAACAGTTCCTTCGATTCAATTTTCCGCCATTTTCGAATCATAGTTGCAGCTCTCCTTACGGTGGTACAAATCATGCTTTTGGGGAGGTTAGGCGTTTGGCGCGCCAATCCAAAAAGAAAACAAGCAAAATTGACTTTCTATAAAATGAAAGAGAGAATTTTTTACACAGGGACGCTGCGTACGACGCGATACTTTTACAAGAAATCCTTGCGCCGTCTCAGGCATTGGTTTTTGCCCGGACTTCACGTTTATCGAGCCGTTTTTCCGTTTATCCTGGCCTTCTTCGTTTTAATTATTTCCGGGATTGTCTGGACGATTACGACGAGAGGCGAAGGCAACGCTGATCCAACCGTTAATGATTTATTTCTAATCCAGGCGGATGCGCCCGAGCAGGTTGAAATCATTTCTGTATGGGGCGATTCCAGAGAAAACGGTCAGAGAAAACACAAGGGGATAGATTTAAAAGCGCCTTCCGGTGCGTCGGTTCTTGCACCTGCGGAAAGCTGGGTGGTCAAGATTGATCACGGCGCTAAAGCGGGGAATTATCTTTGGCTGTTAGATCATAACGGCGGTTATCTGTACCAGTTCATGCACTTGAAATCAGTCGCCGATGATTTGTTTGTGGGGAGGCATGTTTACGCAGGAGAGAAGATCGGCGGGGTCGGGCGCACAGGGAACGCCAATACGCCGCACCTGCACTTTGAAGTCGCTCGGCTGGGTGAAAAGTACAATTTCAAAACGAATTTAGAAAACATCGATCCGCTGAGCCTGTTTCGTCCACAATTGGCGAAACTGGCTGTTCCGAAGGATTAGCGTTGAAGCCCCTTCAATTTCGCTTTTGCTAACGCCGCTTCAGCGGAAAACGGGAATCTTTGCGTCAGCCGCGTCAGCCAATCCGCGCTCTTTTCTTTCTGCCCCGCTGCGAGATACGCATTGCCGATTTTTAGCATCGCGGAGGGCGCTTTGTCCGCTTCGGGATAATTAACAAGCAGCGTCTTAAACTGTTCTATCGCGTCATAATAACGCTGCTGTGAAAAATCGATTTCCCCAAGCCAAAAAACGGCGTCATCTGAAGACGCGCCGTTTGGCTCCAAAGCCAGGAAACGCTTAAATCCAGCAGCAGCAATTTTGTCTTGCCCCTTGACAAAATCCTGATAAGCGGCGTCAAAAACTTGTTTTGGGCCGCTCGGCGTTTTTCCGACCGACTCACCTTCGCCCCCATTACTTTCTGATGTTTTCCGGCTCCCGTTGACGCCGCCTGATTTTGAATCATCCAGTAAGTCTTGGAGAAACTGCACCTGCCTGGTTGTTTTTTCCAGTTTCAAGAACAAATCGGCGTTCGATTTCTGCGAAGACTTAAGTTGCTCCTGCAGCTTCTCAAGCTCCCCACGCAATTTTGCCTGCTCTTTTTGCACAGCGCTTAGACGATTTTCCAGGACTTTCACGTCTTGTTGCACAACGGAAACGCTGCCGCCTCCTGCGCACGCCCAAATCGTCCCGACTCCCGCAAAGAGCAAATAATGTAGGGCGCTTTTTTTGATACTTTTCTCAACACGCATTGTCGTTTTCTCTATTTGCGGGCAAATTCAGCGCGGCGGTTCTCCGCCCATGCGGCTTCGGTTTGCTCCTGGTTAACAGGCTTTTCTTTGCCAAAACTTATGGTCGAAATCCGCGACTCTTCAATCCCTAATTGCATCAAGTAAGCCTTTGCGGCGCGTGCGCGTTTGTCGCCCAATGCAAGGTTGTATTCAATGGTTCCGCGTTCATCGCAATGACCTTCGATCACGATTTCCGCTTCCGGGTAAGCGTGCAAAATCTCGGCATTTTTGCGCAGACGTTCAAGCGACGCGTCCATCAGCTCAAAAGCGTCAAATGCGAAATGAATCGTCGCTAATGAAAACGCTGGTTTTGGCGGCGGCTCAGGCAAGGGCTCCGGTTCAACAACTTCAACGGGCGGCTCAACAGGCGTCAAAATGGGCTCCGGATCGGGATCGGTTTGTTCCAGCACCAATGGCGGCGGAGGCTGCGGCGGTTCTTCGATTGTTGTCGCACTCGACCCTCCGCACCCTGATGACAGAATAGCCGTGAATCCTGCAAGCAGAACGGCGTTGATAACCAGCCTTAAATCTTGTTGTCTTGGAATTTTCATCAGTCGCTTCCTTCAGTAAAAACTTTTATTTCATTTAGATGAGCAATCAAAATCCGTTTCAAGGCGAATGTTCGGCGACCAGGCCGGGCTTGCGCACGTCCCTTTTTGCGTCAATCGCTTAACGTCAGTCCCGTCCCAACCCATCGTATAAACGTCCTTTTGTCCGTCTCGCGTTGAAGTAAATGCAAGCATGTAACCGTCCGGCGACCAGCACGGGTCTTCGTTGCTCCCGGCGTTTTGGGTTACGGAAATGACCTCATGCGTGCCGACGTCATAAACATAAATATCAAATGTGCTTTCCTGGCGAGCGACAAATGCGATTTTATCGCCGCGCGGCGACCAGACGGGCGAATCATTGTAGTCCAAGCCCGTTTCTATTCGGCGCACATTGCCTCCGTCCGCCGACATAATGTATAACTGCGGCTTTCCCAGCCGATCCGAGCTAAAAACGATTTCTCGCCCCGTGGGAGCCCAGGCAGGCGCCGATTCAATTGCGTGGTGATAAGTCAAACGCGTAATTTTTTGACTCCGGGCCTGAAGAACATAGATTTCAGCGTTCCCCGCATAGGTTGAAACAAACGCCACCTTTTGCTCCGTCGGCGACCAGGCGGGCGAAGTGAAAAGCGCGTTGCGTTGCAAAACGGGAAACGTCTTGCCTGAGGGAAAATCGAAAGTGTACAAATCCGGATTCTTGTCTTGAAACGAGGTAAACGAAAGCTGGGCGGCTGTTTTCCGCCATGCCGGAGTCAGATTGAGCGATCCATTGTCCGTCAGTTTCTCGAGGTTGCCGCCGTCGTAATCCATGACATAAATCTCGACCCCGCCGTAGCTTTTAGCAGCAAAAGCAATCCGGCTTTTCGCCACGCCAGTCTGGCCGGTGAGCGTGTTTACAACGTCATCGGCATATTTATGGATAAGCAGGTCTAACTTTTCCAAGCAGCCCCGATAAATTTCCTTTTTGAGAATCCGCCCTGTTTGCCTGTTCACAACTTCCCCCCGAATCAAAACCCTCCCGCCATTAAATGCGACAATCGTATTCAGCGCGGTTCGAATCCTCGCCTTGTCTGCTGAATGACCGTTGGCGCCGCGCACGGTAAGATAGGGCGCAATCAAACTTGAAGAGACAAGGTCGTTTTCAAGCGTCTTCATCAGCTCGTCGACTTCGGTTCCTTCAGGGGCTTCGTTAAGTTCAAACAGGCGAATCTCAAGTGGAATTCGATTTATCGCATTACGCTCCACCCGCAAAAAAACCTGGTCTTGCGCCTGAAGTGAAGAACAGAAGAGAAAAAGAAAGAGTGTTTTTAATTTTTTTTGAGGCAATTTCACCGAGAGACGCTTCATGATCTGATACTTCTGAAATAGTGAAGCCGGACGCAGTGAAAAAAGTTACACGCCATTGACCTGAACTGCAAAAAAGCCGGGTTCTTGTTTTTCGTTTCGCTGTTTGGGAATTTTTTCAAATCGCCCTATCTAAAGAAAGGGCTGTCATAGAGAAGGAAAACGCAAGGAGGCGAAATCCGCAAATGGAGCGCATAGTTTTGTCGTCCCCCAAAAGACTCCCCGATTATTCCCACAACGAACTGGTCAAGTTTCTCGCGGAAAATAATGACCACGAGCTCGCCTGGCGCGAGTTCGTGCAAAGGTTCGGAAAATTCATCGCCGCGGTTATCGTCAAAGAATGCAGACGGCTCAATTTTAAAGAAGGGCTGAATGAGCGCGACGATCTTTTTCAAGACGTTTTCATTCGGCTGCGCGAAAAAGATTGCAAAGCGCTGCGAAACTTTCAGGCGAAAAACCAACAATCCATTATCAAATATCTTCGCATCATCGCGACGCGAATCGTGCTCAATCACCTGCACTACACGCTTGCGGGCCGACGCAGAGCGCCAGGCGGCGTAACGTCCATTGACAAAACAACGACCTCGATGAACGGGGACAAAGAGCACGCACTAAAAGATTTGCTTGGCAGCGAGACTTTGGAAGATGAGCAGAATTTTGCAGAGCTTTCCGAAGAAGTTGACGATTGCATGGGACGCATCCTCAAAAGAGTACGCTCGGTTGAGCGTAACGCCGTCATTTTTTCACATTATTTATACGGCGGTTTTCAAGCCCAGGAAATCGCCGGCTTTGCTGAATTCAGCGCGCTGTCTACAAAACGCATCGCCAACATTATTTCCGCACTGAAAGAAAAGCTGCGAAACTGTCTCTTGAAAAAAGGGCTTGGAAAAAAATAAATCGGGAGGGCAAAAAGCCCGAAGTGTCCAACCTTGATAGAACCGCTATTTCCGACGGTTTGAGGAGAAGGTATTGGAAAAAGGAACCGTAAAATGAACGAAAAAGAGATGCACGAAAACGTAACCGAAGCCGGAGCCGGAGCTCATCCCGAAGAAGCGCTGTTGCTGCAATATTTGGAAGGAGACGCTTCACAAGAAACCGCAAAGCATATCGAGAAACACTTGACTGAATGCGCGATCTGCTTTCAAACCGCCGCAACATTCCACCGTCAGGAATTAGAACCGGCGTACCAAGGTGAATTACTCGACGAACAGGAAAAAATCGAAATCGATGTTGACGGGCAGATGGAAAAGATGTTTTCTGAAGCTTCAAAAAAAACCGCTGCCGCTGGAATGGCGGCATTGCTGACATTGCTTTGGGCGAATAGAAAACGGTCTCTTCTTTCAGGCGGGTTTATTGGGGCGCTTCTCATTTTTTTGTTTTTTGCATTGAAACCCAGCGCCCTCGATAAGAGCGACGCGTTGATTTTCAGCAGCCTGGAATCGCTGAAGGCTGCGCATCAAGTCAATTCACAGGACGAATTGAGGCTGTCCGGCGGCTTTGAGTTCAGCGAGTTTACGCAGACGCTTTCAGGAGAAGAAGACGGCGCTGAAGAGGAAACCGTCAAAACTGATCTTTTTAAAGCGCACCAACTCGACCCCGAAAACGAAAAGGCGCTCCACTATTTGGGAACCCATGCGCTGCTGAAAGAGAAAAACATTGCCAGGGCGGATTCGTTTTATGCCGCCGCTTTACTGAAATCCCCGAATGACAGAGAAATTTTGAATGACGTTGCGGTCGGTCTTTGGCAAAAAGGCGATTTGGAGCAAGCGAAGGAACTTTTAACCGATCTTGTCTCCCAATTCCCTGATTTTCGAGAAGCGCAGTACAATTTGGCGGTTGCCACGCAACAACAAGGCCTTGTCGAACAGGCAAAAGCCGAGTGGCGAAAATATCTTGAAATCGACGGCGATGAAAAATCGCTCTGGCGTGAAAACGCAAAAATCAATTTGCGCATTCTCTCGAATCAATAATCACACTCTCTACCTGACACTTTTTTGTAAACTGCATTTTCGAGCCGTCGAACAGCCCCGTTTTGTCATACTGAAAGAATCTTTGTTATCGCCCAGTACAGAACATGCTAAAAAGTTCAAGGGGCGGATCAAAAAAGATGCTTCCAGAATGACAATACCGGCCTTTTTCGCCAGTTTATAAGCCTATACAAAAAGTGTTAGGTAGTGAATAAACAAAGACGCGTACTCGAGATGAAAAAGCTTTTTAGTTTTATGAGCGGAGGTCGAAAGGCCGTCTTCACTTTTGTACTTTTTGTGTTCATCATCTCGCTTTTGGCTTACCGGCAGCATGACTCGAATCTTTCTCCGCAAGCCATTCTCTACTTCGAATCGAGCGACGTAGCCGGAGAAGATTCTCGGAAAACTTTCTGTTTTAGCCATGATAAATGCCCCGAGACGTCTACTCACAAAGTTCTCAATTGCCCCGACGGCGAGCACTTCAATGCTGACTTCACCAAGTATTTGAATAGCATATTCGTTGCTCACGTGCTGGACCAAGACGGATTTGAGTCACTTGATTCATTGCAGAACGTTTTCGAAAACCATCCTGAACATTGTGTCCTATCCAACGAATTCTGCCTGTTTCGCGCTTTGCCTTCAGAAAGAAAACAAAGCTTTATAGAAGCCCGTCTGCTCATCCAAAAAGCGAAATCACTGCCAGCATCCCTAGGGGAAAATTATTTAAAACAAGCACTGCGGCGCTATGAGAATTTGGGGGCTGTGCAGGGTCAAATTGCTACTCATATTGCCATCGGCGCGATAAGATTCAAAAGTTGGAACTTTAGTAAAAGTATTGAAAGTTTTCAAAAAGCGCATGATCTCGCTGAGGAGGGTCAATATTTATTCTATGAAACTTTGAGTTCTATTTATACTGGTAAAGCCTGCTACTATTTACGAGATTATGACAGCAGTCTGCATTGGATTGAGACGTCCTTAGGACTGGTTGATTCACTTGGTAATAAAAAGCTTGAGCTTGACGCCCGCCTTATCCTGAGCAGAATTTACTATGAAACTGGAGATTTATCTTCCGCTTTAGACGCCCTCACTCTTTGCACAGAAATTTCACAATCACAGGCAGATCGTCCTAAACTCGGCGCGATCAAACGGCTAACCGGTTTTATACTCAGCGACGCCGGGGAGTTCGAACAAGCAATAAAAGAGCATGAAGCCAGTCTCGGTTTTTTCCAGAAAATTCAAAACAATCTACAACAAGGGGCTCAATACACCAATATCGGCAACAATTATCTCTATCTGGGGCGATACGATCAGGCGCTTAGGTTTCAAGAAAAGGCCTTGCGGATGTTCAAGCGTCACGGGAAGTCCGCGAATATCGCTGAAGCCTTGGCCAACAAAGGAGAAGTGTTCGCGCAAATAGGCAAAGTCGATAGTGCATTACATTATTTCGAAACCGCTTTGACATTTGAAGGAGGCGACGATTTAGAAAAAAGAAGGGCTGAAACGCGACTGATGCTTGCAAGAGCTTTGTTAAAACAAAACCGTCCGAAAAAAGCATTACCACTGCTGCAGGAAATTATTCAGCTTAGCGAACAAAGCGGTCTGCAAATCGCGCGACTGCAATCCAATTTGGCGATGGGCGAGTGCAAGCTGATGCTGCAAGATGCTCACGGAGCATTATCCAATTACGACAGAGCGTTGGAAATCGCCACTTTTTCAGAAAATATGAATTATGAGCATTGGAGAGCTTTGCACGGAAAAGCGAAAGCGCAGCGTGAACTAGGCAAAAACCAACTCGCGCTTTTGGCTTTTGAGCAAGCAACGAAGTATGTTGAACAATGGCGAGGTCAAATCAAGAGCGGCATATCAAGAACGGCCTATTTTGCTGAAAAGCAAAGTTTATATGAAGACTATATCGAGGCCATTCTCGCGTCTAATGCACCAGACGTCGCTCGATCTACGCTCGAGGTCTCTGAACGATTTAAGGGAAGGACTCTACATGATTTTCTTGTCGGCGAGGTCAACATTGAAGATCGAGAAAGCCTGACTTCAGAAAAAGTGAGGAAAGAAACGCAGATTAATTTTTCCGATTCGTCTTTGGTCGTCGACACTAGCCAAATACAGCAAGAGTTGTCGACAGATGAAATTCTCGTCATGTATCAGATCCTTCCAAGAGAAACCATCATTTGGACGCTGACAACGGAATCCGTAGACATGTACAGAACAGACGGCCCGAAAGACGTTCTGGATTCGTTAGTTCGGGAATTTCGAATTTCTATTGGCGCCGAACAAAAAGATCGCTTTCAAGAAGAAGTAAATAAAAATTCGAAAGGCGTATTTGAGCATTCAACCTCTGTCGGACGTGAGCTCAGCGCTCTTTTAATTGACCCAGTCTGGCATCGAATTAAGCCATACAAGACCGTTTATTTGATTCCCGACGGCTCATTACACTACTTGCCGTTTGCTGCACTTCCGTTAACCAAAAGCGTATCAAAAAATTCTTTTTTGGTTGAAGAACTTCCCTTCGCATTTGTATCTAGCGCGAAGGCTTTCTTACACTCCAAGACAGCCGTATTCAACATGACCGATGCGGGAGGTCAGATGCAAGGCGACCTACTCGCAATCGTCGATCCGAATCAGGATTTGCAGTGGATGACGGAAATCGGCGAGAAAGCGATAGACATTTTCCCAGCTTCTAGATTACTCAGAGGAAACGATGCTAACTTAGACAGTGTTCGAGAACATTTAAAGAATGATTATCGATTCCTTTTCTTCGGCTTACATTGTCAAGTTAATGAGCGCGACCCTCTTGAAACAAAATTTCTTCTCAATTCCGATTCTAAAGATCTGATGATGCATCACGTTATGGAACTTAAGTTTCAGAAAACCAGATTGGCAATTCTTGCCGCATGCCAAACAGGCGTCGGCAAGCACTACCATGGCGAAGGCTTAGTCGGCCTTACGCACGCATTCAGAACTGCTGGAGCGCCAAGTCTCGTGGCAACACTATGGGATGTAGATCAAAAAGCGACTGCAATACTTATGGAAAAAGCGCTCAAAAATATTCAGGCCGGTTTTTCCTCATTTGCTGAAGCACTAAGGGAAGCTCAAGTCAGTGAAATTAAACGATTACGCGAGAGTTCAACATTAAAACAACCGCATCCCTACTTCTGGGCGCCTTTCATTTTGATTGGGTATGCTGAAAATTTACCTTTGAACAATTTGATGTTCGATTGAATTTAGGAGGGTGTCATGGCAAAGGCTTCTCAAGAAAGACGCGAAGGCAAAACGCTGCAAGCGCGGTGGCTCGACTATGTACTAGATGTAAAACTGCTTACAATCAGCGGATTATTAGGCGGATTAGCCGCTTACGTAGTCTGGGAGTTGATCGGCAAACTCATCTCGTATTTTCTCGGCATGGACGGGCAAGCGTTGGGGCCGGTTGATGAAATGTTTGTTATGTTAGCACAGTCCGCAGAACAAGGCGGCCAAGCGGCTGGAGCCGGTGCGGCTGGGGCTGGAGTCACTGGCGGTGCATATAAAGGCCTTTTCAATCTTACTGGTAAAAACTCTGACCCCCCCGAATTAGACGAATAAGTTTTTATCTCAGCAATTTGAGAATCAGACAAAAAGGCGGTAAAGTAATTTACCGCCTTTTTGTTTATAAGCCTACTTGACCCGCGTTATCGTGATTTTGACAACCGGATCGTCCCAGTTATAAGTCGCGACGGACAGGTCGCCGACGCCGAGAATGCCTGGGTGATGTGCGATTTTTTCACTTGTTGAAGTGCCGTTTCCAGGGCTGCCGCAACAGGGGCCGGGAATGTCGGAGCGCAGTTCGGTATTCTTTTCCGAGCCTGCATCGTAGGCGCTGCCGTAAACCGTTGTCGAACCGTAACGCGGCAGCTTCAAACCGTCGAGACCGGCGAATGCGTCGTTGGTGTTCACGAGCATTGTCGCCAGAGACAAGCGCGTGAAGCGCGATCTGGCTTCAATCTTAAAACTGTCGTAACCGCCGGGGAGAATCACGCCGCCGCCTTCCGTTACACTAAACACATCGCGAGAACTGCTCAACCTGTCTACCATCGGGCCGTTAATTGCGTCTTGTGCAATTTGCGCCAGTTCATAAGAAGCTTTTTTCCCAACTTGAAACATGTGATAACCCTCGCGATGCGTGGCGAGCACCGGCGGCGACATTGGCTGACTGGCGCCGGGACCAGTCGCCGGAGTCATATTTTCAATTTTCACTTCATATGTTGGGTTGATTCTGCGAATCGTCAGCTTCGCAACAGGATCTTCCCAGTCATAAACGGCGGGGTCAAGGTCGCCGACGCCGGTAATGCCTGCGTGGCGCTTAATTCTTTCACGCGTTGGGACGCGAACGCCGCCGCTGCCGCAGCACGGGCCAGGAATATGAGCGTGCAGTTCCGTATTTTTCTCCGTGCCTGCATCATAGGTGTTCAGGTAATAAGTCGCTTCGCCGCGATTCGGGAGCTTAATCGCATTGGCGCCGACAAAGCCGTCATTGGTATTGACCAACATCGAGACCAAAGAAAAATACTTTGCGTCGGCATTAGCGTCGATGTAAAACTTGCCGTAAGCGCCTGGCGGAACCACGCCGTCGCCTTCAACAACATCATAAACATCATCCGAATTGCTCAGAAAATCGACCATTGGGCCGTTGACGGCGTCTTCAGCAACTTGCGACAAACCTCTGGACGCGTAGCCCCCGACTTCGAAAATGTGAAAATCATCGTCATGCGTGGCGAGAACGGCGGGAGAGAAAATCTGGCTGGCGCCGGGAGCAGTTGCCGGGGCCAGGTTTTTCAATGTCACTTCAAACATAACCGTTGAGCTTGCTTTTGTCAGCGTCACAGCATCGGCGGAAGCGGCCAATTCCGCTTCATCGTTTGAGTTAGCGACGGGCGTCGGGTTTTCACAGCCGGCTAAAGCTGCGATTAGGGAGAGGGAAAGCAGGTACAAGGTGATCCTTTTCATCAGGCTCCTCCTTACGATACAATTAAACCAATCAGTGATTTTTCCGGCGGCAATCTTATATACATTTTGAAGATCACAAAATTATCACGGAGAAATCATATGACGATTTTTATTCGTTTTGAGGAATTTGAACCCGGAAGCGCAAAGGCATTCAGTCGTTTTGGGCAATTCGGAGTCGATGATTAAGTTTTGGCGGGTTTAAAACAAGAAGGCGGGCTTGTTCGCTTTCACACAGCGCTTGCGGGCTTGATCAAGAAGCAACTCGCCGGGAGTCAAACGCTTCTGTGTTTGATTTGGAATCTACAGGCGACAAAACTCTGACAGGGTTCAGAACCCTGTCAGAGTTAAAAATTAGTTGGTGCAAGTTGTCTGATTATCTCTACAAACCGCAAACGTCGTCAATTGAGATAATATTGCCGGCGCCAACGATGTCCGCGTAATGTTGGCTCGTATCTTTGCTGCCGCCCCAAATTTGCACGTTAACACCCTCATGTACGAGGTTGCGCGCCATATGCGCAAAGTCCCCGTCACCGGAAACGATAATCACATCCGTGAGTTTTGTTTTTTCACTCAGAGCATGCAATTGCGCACGACGAACTTCGTCGGCAACCTTAAAATCAACGGCGTTGCCTTGCTTAATATCTTCAGGCTGGCGCAGAACAAAATCATGCATCGAATACGCAACGCCATAATCCGCTTCGGTTTTTCGCCGCCAAAAAGCGACGGCAACGCGGTAAGCCGGACGTTTGATGCGACGCTCGGTTTCATCGATCAACGATCGAATGATTTCCGACAACCACTGTGTTTTGTCTTGATATTTCGGATAGCTGTAGCCGCGATCTGTATTAACGCGATGCAGGCACTTCACCAAATTCTCGTGATCGATGAAAATCCCGCACTTGCCGTCCTCTGTCTTCGTGATCGCATGAATCTCGGCCGTATCACTCATCCGAACGTCCGAAGCCGAAGCGTAATCTTCAAACGGTCGCAGCAAATCCGGGCTAACATTCGCGCTGCGGACCAGCTTGTAAGCTCGTTTACCCAAGTCTGGCCGCTCATTGCGACGGCAAAAGTTAAGCAGTTCTCGACAAACGCTGTCCACCATGCGTTGTTTTGCGCGCGTTCTTTCACCGTCGGCGTCCGAAGTCTTTTGCGCCACCACGCGAAGCGTATAATACGCCCCTTCAATATCCATGCAATGGTATTCCAGCACGCGGCTTAATTCATTGTAATTCGGCACATAGCCGGGCGAAAGTTTGATCCTGTCTTTTAGCCAGGTGACAAGTTGATCGACGTGTCCTTCGATGACAGCCTTGTTGACGGTCTTTTTCAAAGAAATGTCGTTCAGCGTTTCGCGATAATCCGGCAATTGCCAGCCGGGATTTTTCAATATTCGATTTAAGAAATGCTCTTGCAAAAGACTGTCGCCGTAATCATGGGCGATTTTAAACGAGAGCGGCAAAAGTTCATCATTCAGGCTGCGCTGAACGATTTTCAAGAAATCATTGCGTTTCTTAAGCTTGTGGGCCATGGAAAGAAGCACGCTCGAAAGTTCTTCGCTGCTCGCCCCGGAAAGAAGAAGTGAATGAAGGTTCTTGTAAGCGCCTTTGAGATCGCCTTTGCGAAACTGGATGACCGCAAGGTTCCAATATGCGAATAGTTTTTTGCGCGTATTCTTGCGGCGGTTTTTGAGCAGTTCGAGCATTCTTTCAGCCGCGACCAAACCGTCCACTCTGATATAAAAATACGCGATCCACTCCTGAATATCCAAATTCTCGATTTCCGCGAGCCATATGTCTTTGGCCTTCTCAATCGCTGCGGTATACTCGGCTCGTCCGGCTAAATCAAAATCCAGGTTTTGCGTTAGCGTTTCGAATGCTTTGTAAAGATTAAAGTCGCGAAATCTCGGCTGCTGAGGCCGTTTGTAAACAAAGCGTTCTTTCGATCTTTGCTGAAGGTTTTTAACAACCAAATCGACTTCATCTTCCAGCAATGCAGCCGCCGCGTCAAAATCGCGATTCTCGGCGGCTTGCTTCAATTCAGCGCGGACGTTAGTTTTTGGCTTCGGTTCACGTTTGTCGTCGGAAGGGATTAACTCTTGCAAGGCGGCCGTCACGCTTTCGTCTTTTACCGAACGAAGCCACTTCTGCGCCCAGGCTTCAACGTCCGCAAACCGTTTCAACTCACCCAAATTGTCGCGGATGAAATTCTCTACTTCTTCCGGCGCTTCGTCCAAAAGACGCTGGAGAAAACAATCCGTTCCCCACTGCAGCGCGTCGCTCATAATGGCGGCGGCCAAATCCTGGTCAGGCTCCGGATTTGCTTTGAACTCTTGACCCTCATTGTCAAAATAAACGCCCAAAGCCCCGTCCATGCAATTCGTGCGTAAATCTTGAGCAAGATTGGACAAGCTAACACTCAAGAAAACACTGTTATTGGCTGCATTCTCATTGAGGCGTTCGCCGACATACGATCTGGCTGCGAATTTAACCAATTGCCGAAAAGTTTTCTGGTAGCGCTCCTGATTTTGTGAAACAAGCGCTTTGCCCATCTCAGCGAAAACATTGGAAAAATAAAACGCTTCCTTAAATTTGTTATCTTTAAACAAGAGTTTAATAATATCGACTGCCGTTCTGACGGCTGGAGCGAGGAAGATTTTCGAAGGCAGTTCCGGCTCCCATTGCTCACGCATTTCTTTCGCGTACTGCAAACTTTTGGTTTTCTTCTGAGAAACCGCGCTTTCTTCTTCGCAGATCTGAATTAACTCATCGACATAACCGTTGAATGTTTTTGTCAGTTGCTCGGCGGATTTGAAGAACGTCGTCCAGGAATCGTTATGCGGAACTTCTGATTTTTCAGGCGTTTTTTTGAGGTCTTGCAACAAATTTATACCTTTGGCGCCCTTGTTCTTCTGCGGCTTTGCCGGTTTTTCGCTCTTCTCGGAAACGCGCTTTTTTTGCAAAGGCGGCGCTACCGGCCGGGGCGTCTTTTTTGAAGACTTTGCCTTTTTAGGCTCTGCTTTTGGAGCCGACGGTTTCAGAGCGGAAAGCGCCTGCGCCGCAGCGCCGTTGGAGCGGCCTGAAGCAACGATTTTTTGCAAGATTTCTTTCGCCTTTTCCTTATCAGGAAGATCGCGAGCGTACTCGATCAATTTGGGCGTAATCTTTGTCAGCCGCTCTTCAACAACTTCGCGTTCGCGTAAATGCTCGGCGGCTTCTATTTCGGCGAGGAATTTCTGACCGTAATCGAAACAAGCTTCGTAACTGTCAGAAATAAAAGAGAGGTAGTACAATGCGTACTTATTGATGACTTGATCGTTCGGCGAATCCTGGAGAGCTTGCGTTAGCAACGCCCTCCCCTTTTCGAAATCCTTGTTCTCTATCGCCGCTTGTGCTTCTTGGATGGTCTCATTTATTGTGGTCGTCATTGCCTTTAGATGCGTTACCCTAGTTGCTCAATCCATTGATTCTTTGTCCTTAAAGCGTCTCGCGGGAAAACGAGACTATATTGCTATATGAATACATTTTTTGTCGGGTTGTGCGTAAGTTCAATTATGTAAGTCGGGAGAAAAATGCGGGCTGTACCTGGAGAATGCAGCAATTTTGAGATGGCGGTTTAAACCCCCGTTTCACCACGGCCCAGACAACCTTGACAGGATTCGGAACCCTGTCAAGGTTAACAAGTCTTCAACGCTCATTCGAAGTCTGAAGATTTTTGCCGACGCGATATTTTTCAAACCACTCCGTGATGTAAAGCATTTTGCCGACCCAGTGGCTCGGATGCCGCCGAATGCCGTGCGGTTCGTCCGGGACGCGCACAAGCGTCGACTCGACGCCCAAAAGTTTCAAGGCTTGATAATATTGCTCAGACTCGGACATCGGCGTGCGGTAATCGGCCTCGCCGGTCAAAACCATCGTCGGCGTTTTTACGTTTTTGACCACGGAAAGTAATGAACGCTTTTCATAATGCTCAACATTGTCCCAGGGCATTCCCGGAAACCAATACTTGGCGACGAAAGCGGAAATATCCGCGGTGAGCACAAAGCTGTACCAGTTGATCACCGGGTAAACCGTGACCGCCGCACGAAAACGATCCGTGCGCCCGATCATCCAGCACGTCAAAACGCCGCCGCCACTGCCGCCCGTGACAAAAAGATTCTCTTCGTCAATGTAGCCCTTCGCGATCACAGCATCCACGCCGGAATTCAAATCGTAGAAATCATCGCCGGGATAAGCGTGATGAATCAAGTTTCCGAACTCCCCGCCGTAGCTCGTGCTGCCTCGCGGATTGACATAAAGCACAACATATCCTTTTGAAGCCATGAACTGCTTCTCAAAATCGTAACGGTCGCCGTAATTCAGAAACGGCCCGCCATGAATTTCGATGATAAGCGGATACTTTTCAGCAGGGTCAAAATTCGGCGGCTTAATGATCCAGCCCTGGATTTTTTTGCCGTCATGCGACGATTCATACCAGATTTCTTCAACCGCGCCCAGCGTTTTGTGGCCGAACAAATCTTCATTGACATGTGTAAGAACTCGGACGGCGGTATTTTTCACATTCCCAACCGCCAAATCCGACGGCACGCTTGGCCTGCCGTATGTAAATGCAAAAAGACCGCCGGCGCCGATGTCATAATCTCCGCTGGAATAAGCGCTTGAACGGCTGCCAAGATTTTTGGCGATTTCACGGTGTTCGCCGCTGAGATTTGCGTATCCGATTTTTGTATTGCCTTCGCTGTCATATTGGAAATAAACGCCCTTGCCGTCTTCTCCCCATTGCAGATTGCCAACGCTGCGATCCAAATCTGAGTTCAATTCGCGCGAATTACCGCCGTCGCGATCCATCACGTATAATTTTGTAACCTGGTAGCCTTGATAGCGATCATCGTAACCTGTGTAAGCGATGTATTTACCGTCCGGCGAAACCACTGCGCCGTTGTCCGGGCCTCGACGATCCGTCAATTGCGTCATCTCACCCGTCGTAACCGAGAATTCGTACACTTCCGTATCCAACGGTTCCAAATCAGCGTCTTCCCGCCGATTTGCCGTAATGACGATTGATTTGCCGTCATGGCTCCAGGAAGCTTGTCCGCCGCCGCGCGAAAAGGGCGCCGCGCCGTGATGGAAATCTCCGCTCGTTACCTGTCGCGCCGTGCCGCCTTCGTCGGACATGACAAAAATATGCGAAAACCCATCCGGCAAATAACCCGGCCCGTTGAAACGGTAAACGGTCTTGTCGATCTCCCGCGCCGGCGGAGCCCATTCAGCGCCGCTCGGCTTTGGCGGCATGGTAATCATTGAAGCTTGCGGGCTGGGCACGAACATGGAGAAAGCGATTTTCTCACCGTTCGGCGACCAAGCCAAACCGCTCGGGGATTGCTGTAAGTTCGAAATCTTAAACATCTCGCCCGAATCCATCCAGCGCATATGAATTTGCGTTGATCCATCGCGATTGGAGATAAACGCCAGCCGTTTTCCGTCCGGCGACCAACGCGGCGATGTATCGTTGAACTTCCCCGTGGTGAGCGGACGATGATCACCGCCGTCAGAATCGATGATCCAAAGATTGGAGTAATACCGGTCAGTCATGACGTCGGTAAATTGGCGGACATAGATTATTTTCTTGCCGTCCGGAGAAACTTGCGGGTCAAGAACGTGTTCAAGCTCAAACGCGTCCGTAATTTTTAGCACGTCGGATTTTTCCGCTCCAGAACTCTGGCCAAGAAAAACCGAGGCCGCCAAGAAGCTCGCTACAATAGCTTTTCTCATCATCGTCCTCCTTTTGAGGTGATTCATTCCAAGCATAATAGTTAAATATGACGGCGTTGAGATCAGGATAGAAGCGGAAAAAGACGGGGATTTCGAGTTACTATTTCAGCGGTGTTATCAGGAGTTCGGAAATAGGGCTTTAACCCTGACAGGGTTAATTGAAGATTTCAAGCACGGAGCCGGTATCGTCCAAGTTTTCAAAATAGAAATCCGGACTATGCGACTTTAGCTCGTCCAGACTGTAGAAACCTGTCGCCACGGCCACGGCTTTTGCGCCGTGCGGACGGGCGCAGGCAATATCTCGCGGCGTATCGCCGACCACCCAAACTTCAACGTCAGCGCTTTCGGGCGCTTTGTTTTTAGGCGGTATTCTCTCAAGCGCAAATGGAACGAGCCGGTCGCGATTTTCATGGTCGTCTCCGTAAGCGCCGCAAGAAAAATAATGGAAGACGTTGAAATGCTCGAGTTTAATTTGAGCAGACTCAGCGTAATTCCCCGTCAACAAGCCAAGCGTAACGTCAGGGCGTTTTTTCAGCGCTTCCAGCAAATCAACAACGCCGGGGAGGAGGCGTTTTTCAGGATGCTCCAACAAAATCTCTTCCACCAGGTACGTCAAGTAGGCGGCCTTAAATTTTCTATGCGCTTCGAATGAAAATTCACGCCCAAACTGCTCCGACGCCAGACGAAAAATAAGCAAGTCTGTCATCCCGGAAAAATTGATTTTTTCGAGCGCGTTATCAATCCCGAAGATTTCGTGATACGCTCGCGTCATGCTGCGCTTTCCGGCGCCGCCAGTTAGCACGAGCGTTCCGTCAATATCGAAAAGTACCAGTTTCATGGACCGTCATCTGGTTAGTTATTGATCTTACGCAACTGGTCAATGATATGACATTTGACTAAAAACTTTGCTCACGCGTCATTCCTGCGGAGGCAGGAATCCAGTGACCGTGCA
>CAXHAT010000076.1:0-35163 GCA_964014485.1 uncultured Deferribacteres bacterium | reverse complement strand
CGAAACAATGATCGGGCAGTCTTCATAAAGATTTTGAAGAGCAAATTGAAAGTTGTCATCGCGGCGGGAGCGCCCGGCCCGGACGTATCATTTATTGCGCAAGCGTTGCAACGTGACGAAAACATGGATGTGAGCGTGTACAGCGCTATTTCGGCAAGTCGAATTCTTGGCGGCGATTTGCCGGAAAGCAGCGAAGAAGAGCCGATTGATTGCATTATTGCCGTGAACATGCCGCAAAATCGAAATAACATTTTAGAGACATGGCTCACGAAGATGGCGCTGGAAAACAAAGCGCCTCTCTTTTTCTTGACCGGCCCTGTTACCACCGCAAGCATGCTCTGGCGCTATAAAAACATTCTTCCATTACAAGCGAGCCCGCGATTGCGCAAAGAGGAAACGGTGACCGTCGCAGCGACAATGCGCGGCTCGTCTCACCCGATCTTGCGAATTCGCGAAAGTGTCAATGAAACGCAAGAATTGTGGGCGGGCGTTCCTCCAATTTTCAGTTCATTTCGAGAATTGCAGACGCTGCCCAACGCGGAAGTTCTTCTTGCCGTGCGCGATGCGGCGTTCGACGAGAACGAAGGCTTGCCGGTTGTGGTCGCGCATCGTGCGGCGGGGCGAAAAACGCTGCTCGCTTTGGGCGCCGGTTTTTGGCGCTGGAGCCTGATGATGAAACCTGTCGCGCCGGAGCACGATCTTTTTGAAAAATTCTTTTTAAACGGCATTCGCTGGCTGGTCTCAAAAGACGACGCTCGGCTTTTTAAGCTCGCCGCGAACAAAGAAATTTACCGATCCGGCGAAGAAGCCGTCATTTCCGCGCAAGCGTATTTCGAAGATTATACGCCGCGAGACAATCTGAACATTCGAGTCTCAGTTTCAAGCGCTGGTGAAGAAAACGAAGTGTTGCTGGAAGGAAGAGGGCAGGGCGTTTATGAAGCGCGGCTAAATGTCTTGGAAGGCGGGGAGTATGTTATGAAAGCCGTTGCGCAAGAAAACGGGGCGGCGGTGGCTGAAGCCGAGAGCCGATTTGCCGTTGAAGCATATCGCGTCGAATTCCAGCAAACGCAGGCTGACGGTGAGTTCCTGAAACGTTTGTCGCGCAAAACCGGCGGTCAATTTGTTGAGAAAGACAGCCTGGAGCAATGGGCGGCCGGCCTTTCTTTTGAAGAAAGAACACTGACGCAGAGAACCAGCTTTCAGCTTTGGACAAACTGGGTGCTGCTTGCGATCATCATTTTGCTGCTTAGCGTGGAATGGTTTCTGAGAAAAAGAAAGGGAATGCTTTAACACTTTTTGCAATTTGCAACGGTTCGAACCCTGGGGAAAAATCTCGTCTTGTTGCTCCGCGATTTTTTATAGAAACACTAACCTCCTGATCATCTTGCAATTACGCTGTTTTTTCGCTTTTTGAATTGAAGCGCCTTATGGTTTTAGGGTTCAATTTGAACGGTTTAAAAAATGTGGATAACTTATGAATATCCACAGCCTAACCTGTTTCGGTGTATAAGACGCAATTTACAGAAAAAATGTCGATCCGGGCTGCCGGCGGAAAAACTGCGAGAAAATCGCCTCTTTCGTTGCAATAAAGACATAAAACCTTTAAAAATTGATGTTTATGCGGAAAAGTTTGACGATGTTTTAACATCTATGTAGTATCTGTTGCTGATGAATACACTATATGTTGTGTCTGGGCTGATTCGATCAGACTGCGCTTCAGCGACCATAACTTTTAGAGCAACTCTTCGAAATGTGGATAACTCAATCTTCAAAGAATTTTTTTGCATTTCGCAATGTTTTGTGAACCGTTCGGCGAGGCTGGTCATGTATTTGAAGAATAATGGAAATGCTCAAGGATTTTCAGGAGGAAGGGATGGTACGTGCTCGGCAAACCTTTAAACAGCCGATGGTTTTTGGTCTCAAGATTTGACGGCGATTTTTTCTCTGAATAAACGTTTTTTAGGTAATCTTCCATTTTGCGACGCACTCTTTCAACAATTTCGTTGTCGTCGGTTCCTGCGATAGCAACCTTCGCTTTCTGAAAATCGAAATCCTGCTCCACAATCGTTTTGAAAACAATCCCGCGAAAGTACTCAGTCACCGTTCCCCTGTCTCTATTGCCCAACGTTCGCGCCGTTTGCGAAATTGCCGAGCGTGAAAAGCGCGCTTCTCTCAGGCAGGTTAAAACTTGCTCTTCCAGCGATGCATAATTCGTGGTTGCGTTTGTATTTGCGAGCGAAGAATCAACATTTGCTTTAGAAGAGTCAGTCTGGATTTCGTCCGGCAGATCAACCATTTGAATCAGATTTCTCCCGTCGCCCTCCGCCAAAACCGCCGCCCGCCTGACTGTGTTTTCAAGTTCACGCACGTTTCCCGGCCATTGATACTCGAGCAATCTGCCAAAGGCTCTCTCGGAAAATTTTACATGTTCAGCGTAGTTGTATTTTTCGAGAAAGAATGATGCTAATAATGAAATGTCTTCCGTTCTTTCTCTGAGCGGCGGCAAGTCAATCGTTAAGCCGTTCAAGCGATAAAATAAATCTGCGCGGAAACGATTATTTTCGACCTCTTTTCTAAGATTAACATTGGATGCGCAAATGACGCGCACATCAACCTGCAGCGTCCGTTCGCCGCCCAATCTTTCAAACGAGCCTTCTTGCAAGACGCGCAACAATTTCGCCTGAAAAGCAGGCGTTGTCTCGGCGATTTCGTCGAGGAAAATCACGCCTTTATCTGCCAACTCGAAACGCCCGCGCCGCTGGGAGTGCGCCCCGGTGAAACTGCCTTTTTCATGCCCGAAAATCTCGCTTTCCAAAAGCGTTTCGGAAAGCGCGCCGCAATTGACCGCGACAAAAGGGTTGTTTCTTCGCTCGCTGGATTGATGAATCGCATTGGCGACCATTTCCTTGCCTGTGCCAGTTTCGCCAAAAAGCAAGATTGGCAGGTCGTCTCGGGCGACTTTTTTTACTAATTCCAATACGTTGCGCATCTTGCTGGCAGGCGAATGAATGATTCCAAAAGCGTTCGCCGATTCGCTTGGCTGCGTGGGATTGACCGCTTTTTGGTCTCGGCGTTCTTTGACTAATAGTTCCATCGTCTGCGCTTTTTCATGCGCCAGCTTCTGCGTTTGGGCTGCTAACGCCTGGCTTTCGTTCTGGGCGTGTTTTAACGCCTTTTCTTTTGCGGCCAAGGCGTCCTCTGAATCTTGCGCCTGTTGAGAAAGTCGAGCGCTTTCCGAGCGAGCCGAACTCAGACGGGTTTTGTATTGAGTTCCGAGAGACAACGTCAGCAATCCAAACGTCATTAGGGCAGGGTGGAAGATCGGCAGCAGAAAATTGAAAAAACTGAAAAGAAAAAGAGCGGCAACAAACCAAAGGGAAAGCGCTCCAAGCAGAAATCCATACCTGCGAGACGACTTTTTGATGCGAACCAGGCCTAGAAGCAACGTGCCGAAAGCCAGTAGCGCAAAGACGTAAAAAAAAGTCGACGGGCTTTTGATAAATGAACCGTTGAGCAAATTATCGATTGCCGTTGCATGAATAAGCGCGCTAGGCAGGGTTGGTGAAAACGGCGTTTCTTTTAGAATGGGGAACGCTGCGGATGTCGCGGCGACAATGACGATTTTTCCGGTGAAATCAAGCGAGTCCGGCGAACTTTCGAAGCGACGGAGCACGTCGATGAAACTGAATTTTTGAACTTGCTCCAAACTGCCAAAATGATTGAGTCTCAGCGTTTCACTTGGAAAGCCCTGCGTCGAATTCGCCGCGAATTCCGAACTTTCTCGACTGAAAATTCTGATGATTTCCGCGGCGAAAGAAAAGTAGACGCTGTCAGTGTTTTCAAAAAAAATAGGCTGGGTCCGCGCAACCGTTTCCTCGGTAAGGTTGGTGAACCCCAAGCCTGCGGCGTGTCGTCGGAAAGTCTCTGCCGGCAAAATCACCTTGAGATTGTCGGCTCCTGTCTGGATTTGCGACGAATCTTGAGCGCTTATGCTAAGAGAATATGCCAGACAGACGTTGTTTGAAGATTCAAGAAAATCTGAAAGCCGTGCGTCGAATTCGGGGTACTGCGTGTTTGGCTGATCCAGGAGCAAATCAAAGGCGATGACGCGCGCATTCAGACTGTTGAGCGCGTGGATGATGTACGCATAAAAATCACGCGTCACCGGCCATCCGCCGAGCGCCGAAATATCTTCATCGCCGAGATAGACGAGAGCGATTCTATCGTCAAGGGTGCGTTCGCCGCGCAATTTGAAGAGTAAATCCGTGGCTAAATTGTCTGCTTTTTGATTCCAGGCTAAAGGGAGAGCGGCGGTTAAGCTGAGGAGAAGAATGAAAAGGATGGGAACGGGCTTTTCAGTGCGTTTCATGACGCGCTTCAAAAATATTTTCGGATGAGTTTATTGCTTGAAATGCGCTTCTAAATAGCTCAAGCTCTTCAGGATTTCTTGCGTTGGATCGTGATCTTCTGGCTCGTGTTCAATGCTGATTGGGCCTGCATATCGTTGTTTCTTTAAAGCGGTCAAACAATTGTCTATTTGCACGACGCCTTCGCCTAAGGCGCAGGTTTCGTGGCCCATGTCACGAAGCGTGATTGCAGGGGATTTTGTTTGCGGCGGAAAAATGTCCTTCAGATGAACGTGTATTATGCGCCCTTCTAATTCCGTGATCGCTTTTGCGGCGCTAAAGCCCTGGGATGCGAACCATCCGGAGTCGATGGCGGCGCCTACCCGTTCGTCGCCCGCAGCTTCAATTTTTTCAAGGAGTTCTCTCGCGCTTTTTTCCGGGTGATTTTCAAGGCCAAAGGACAAATCGTGCGTGTCTAAAATCGAGCAAAGCGTTTCCGGATCTTTCGCCAACAACCCGGTTCCACCGCCAAGAATTTTTGTATCGAGAGTGTTCGCCAATTGACAAGCGGATTCAAAATTGTCGGCGTCATCGCCAAAATATCCAGCCAGGCTGATCACTTGCATCGCATATTTTTGCAGAACACCTTCGGCGATTTCGACGTGCTCAGTGGTCGCCCATTGCGGATTGAGATGCGCCAGCCACAAATCCATTGCTTGAAAGCCAAGTGCATGAATCTCTTTCACGAGCGCTTCAAATCGCTCAGCAAACGTTTCGAGCGGCTTAAAAAAAGCGTTCGCGGCGCCATCGCCTTGCATCCAGCCGGCGGTCATTTGGTAGTCAAGCTCGCGCGCAACGAAATTCGCGCTCATGAATGAGATCGTATTTTTCATGACGCCCTTAAAATAAAAAACCACTTCGAAGTGAAGTGGTTTTTCAAAAGAATATCGAGAGATTTCTTACAAGAAATTATACCTGAGGTCTTCTATCTCCGCGCGCTCTCTGAGGTCGGCCAACCAAGCTTCAAAGACGCGCTGCTCCTTTTGTTGGCGAAGCGATGTTCGAATGCCTTCTTTTCGGGCTGCGTATTCAGCAGGATTAAATTCGTCTTTCGCGGTGAGCTTCAAAATGTAGCCGCCGTTATTGCCTTCAATCGATCCGCTGGTCTCTCCAACATTCAGAGAAAAAGCCGTACCGATAAAAGCTGCGTCGCGACCGACGTTTCGGATATAACCGTTTCGCGTGAAAGCTTCAGGCGCTTCAAAGGTGAGTGATGAGTCCTGCTCAGCAATTTCCGCGAGCGAGAGTCCTTCGTTTAGTTTTTGCAACAGGCCGTCGGCGAAATTGGCCGCCGACGCATTCCTCTTGTCGCGTTTGATCTGGTTTTCTAACGTGGCGCGCACTTCGTCGAGCGTCTGAGTGCGTTCGGGCTGGCGTTCAGTAATTCTGGCGACAATCCAGCCTTGATCGGTTTGAATCGGATCGCTGACGGCGTCAACTTCATTTCTAAAAACAAAATTTGATACGCGCGATGCAGGCCCCAAGCCGGGGATAAAGCCGCTGGCTTCCTGAAAAAACGCCGTGCTTTGGGCGGTCAGATTATCAACGCCTAAAGCAGCTTCCCAGCTTTCATCCTGTGCGTTTGAAGCAAAAAAATCTGCGCTGTCACTGGCGGCGTCTTTTGTTTTCGTCGATGCGGTGAAGTTTCGCAAGATGTGTTGGGCGCTAACTTGGGGAACGCCGTCTTCTTCCTTGCGATCGTTGACTTTTATAATGTGGAGGCCAAATTGCGTTTCCACCGGCCCAACGATATCGCCAACGGAAGCGTTAAAAGCCGCTTCGGAAAAGGACGCAACCATTTTTTCTTTTGGGAAAAAGCCCAAGTCGCCGCCTTGCTCGCTGTTCGTGTTGTCGTCGGAAAAGTCGCGAGCCAACTCGCCGAAATCAACGCCGGAGCGTGCGCGCTGAAGCAAGTCTTCAATCAATTCTTTGGTTGACGCGGAGTCGTCCGCGGTTGGAGAAGTTGAAAAACGCACAAACTCGATTTTCTTACGCTCTTGCTGCTTAAAGCTGTCTTTGCGCTCATCGTACTTTGCCTGCAATTCCGCATCCGTAACTTCGATTTCTTCGTTGGCGAAACGCGACGAATTGACGAACAGATATTCAACGGTCGCCTTTTGGTTTTGGCGCAAATATTCTTCACGAACTTCGCTGTCCGTTACGAATATAGTCGAAGAAATTTCGTCAGCGAGTTTTTGCGTCGGTATGCTTTGCGAGAGCTGAAATTCAAGGAATTGCATGGCTTGCTCGTTCACGCCGCTCTGGATCGCCGCCTGATAGCGCGCCAAATCAAATTGGCCTTGCTCATTCATGAAGGTCGAATCGCGCTTAATTTCTTCCGGCGGGTTGTGGTAGGTGTAATAAAACATCTCGTCTGGTGAGACGGTGAGATTTCTTTTCTCCACTTCCTGGCGGATGAGAACGTTGCGCACGAGATCGTTGAACGCCTGATCTTCGATTTGCTTCAATTGTTTTTCGGCGTATTCCGCGCCAAAACGCGCACTATAATTTTGATAAGTCGCTTCATATGCGCGGCCGTAAACCTCGCGGCTTATTTCCTCGCCGTTCACTTTAGCGGCTACGTTTGGGTTCGATCTCAAACCTGTGAAATCCATACCCCATTCAAAAATAATTAACCCGACGAATGCGAAAATGAGAAGGTAAAGAACCCATTTTGCGACGGCGCCACGCATGTACTGCATCATCGCCATAGGAAAAACTCCCTCTGTTATAAATTCAAAAATTCAGGATCTGTCATCCAGGAAGAATCTAATCAACTTCCTGACCGCGCTTGCGGTCCTGATCGAAAAGTAACTCTGGAGTCAAACGTTTCAGCGTTTGAGTGTGGATCGTGGTCGCTGGCAACGATAAATCGTCGCACTCCGAAAAGAGTTACCCGGAAGCTTGTTTTGTGAAATTAACCGAGTAGATTCGCCCTGAATGACAATGCGAATACACGATTTGTTGCAATGGAAAATTCTGGTTTTAAGCCATTTTTGAGCCTGCCAATATAGCGCGGGAGACCCTGAGATGCAAGGCGTTTTTCCAAAATGCCGCTTGACATTCTTGACGTCCAAAGCTATATTTCAGGCCGCTCAAAACCAATAATTTTCAAGGAATTATGGATCACTTCGAAGTCGTCTCGGAATTTGACCCGACTGGGGATCAGCCGCGCGCTATTGATGAGCTAACCACGGGCGTTTTGCGAGGCGACCGCCACCAAACTTTGCTGGGCGTCACTGGGAGCGGAAAGACTTTTTCCATCGCCAACGTCATCGCCAATGTTAACAAGCCGACGCTGATTATTTCTCACAACAAAACCCTCGCCGGGCAGCTTTACGGCGAATTCAAAAGCTTTTTTCCCAAGAACGCCGTCGAATATTTTATCAGCTACTACGATTATTACCAGCCCGAAGCTTACATCCCCACTTCCGACACATACATCGAAAAAGACACCTCAGTCAATGACGAAATTGACCGCCTGCGCCTGAAAGCGACCAGCGCGCTCCTTTCACGGCAGGATGTGATTATCGTTGCTTCGGTTTCTTGTATTTACGGTCTCGGCGACCCGAATGAGTACGGCGAACAACTATTGGTTTTGCGAAAAGGGCAGTTCATCGACCGCAATTTGATCTTGAACAAGCTGGTGGATATTCATTACACCCGCAATGATTTTGAATTTGAGCGCGGCACTTTCCGCGTTCGCGGCGACGTCGTCGAGGTCATGCCTGCTTATGAGCGCGAGGCCTACCGCATCGAAATGTTCGGCAACGAGATCGAAGACTTGTCGCTGGTCAACACCGTCACCGGTGAAATTCTCGACAAGGCCGATTCTATCGCGATTTATCCGGCGAAACACTTTGTGACCTCACGTCCGCGTCTCGAACAGGCGATTGTGACGATTGAAGAAGAGCTGGAAGAACGTTTGGCGCAATATCGCCAGCGCGGCAAACTGCTCGAAGCCCAGCGTCTCGAAATGCGCACCCGCTTCGATATTGAAATGCTGCAAGAACTTGGTTATTGCAGCGGCGTGGAAAACTATTCGCGCCATCTCACCGGGCGCAATCCAGGCGAGCGGCCATACACGCTGATCGACTATTTTCCGGAAGGTGACTTTCTCTGCGTTATCGACGAATCTCACGCGACCGTCCCGCAAATTAACGGCATGTACAACGGCGACCGTGCGCGCAAGGAAACGCTGGTCGAGTTTGGTTTCCGCTTGCCCAGCGCATTGGACAACCGCCCGTTGAAATTTGATGAATTCGAGCCGCTCATGCCCCAGACGATTTACGTTTCCGCCACGCCCGGCGATCTGGAAATCGAGCGCAGCCAGGGCGTAGTTGTCGAGCAGGTTATCCGCCCGACCGGCTTGATGGATCCGGAAATGATTATTCGTCCAGTGAAAGGCCAGATCGACGATTTGATTGGGGAGATTCGCGTTTGCGTCGCGCAGCAACAGCGCGTTTTGGTGACGACTTTAACCAAGCGCATGGCCGAAGATTTGACCGAATATCTCGCCGAAATGGACATTCGCGTGCGCTATCTGCACTCGGAAATCGACGCGCTGGATCGCATGGAGATCATCCGCGATTTGCGTTTGGCGGAATTTGACGTGCTCGTCGGAATCAACCTTTTGCGGGAAGGACTGGATTTGCCGGAAGTGGCGCTGGTCGCGATTTTGGATGCGGACAAAGAAGGCTTTTTGCGCAGCGAGCGCAGCCTGATTCAGATTTCCGGGCGTGCGGCGCGTAACGCGGAAGGCAAGGTGATTCTCTACGCCGACCGCATCACCGGCTCGATGCAAAGAGCCATGGACGAGACGCAGCGCCGCCGCGAATTGCAGGAAGTTTACAACAAAGAACACGGCATTCAGCCGAAGACGATTTACAAAAGCGTTGAGAGCGTCTTGCAATCCACCCGCGTCGCCGACGTGCGCGGCGGTTACGGGAAAGATGAAAGTGATGCAGCCACAATTTCGGACGCGGAGTGGAGCCGTCTCGCGCCTTTTGAACGGGAAGAACGGCTTGACATGCTCGAAAAAGAAATGCTCGCCGCCTCCAAAAATCTCGAATTCGAAAAAGCCGCTTCTCTGCGCGACGAAATTGAACGGCTCAAAAAGGGCAAGAAAAAAGGCGGCGGTTCGAAATACGCCAAGTATGTGCGGTAAGGCCGCAGACGTCCAAGTAAACTGAAGTTTGAACTACAAACGACCGTGCGTTCCTTACGCTCAGAGCAGATAGAAGCACCGTCGTTTGTAGTTCAAGCTTTAGCTTGCCTTTTAGATGACGCTCTGTTCAAGAATTAATCACTTTAAAGCTGAACTTTTTGGGGCGCAAGGCAATGTACGATTGGCGAAAAATGTCGCATGCAGAACGTGAAAAAATTTTGAAGGAACGAAAGCTCGCCAGTCGTCCCTGGCACAGTCCGCCGCACAGGAAAGGAGAATCTGATTTTTACTTCATCAGTGCCGCCTGTTACGAGCACAGACACATTGTCGGTAAATCAGAGGATAGAATGGAAAAATTTTGTGTAGATTTACTGGAAGCTTTTGAAACCTTAAATGCTCGTGTTACAGCTTGGTGCGTCCTGTCAAATCACTATCACGTTCTCTCGAAAGTTGCGTCTTTTGATGGATTTTCAGAGAAATTAGGCGAGTTTCATGGCCGGATGTCACGTTCGTGGAACAAAGAAGATGATACAGAAGGAAGAAAAGTCTGGCACAATTCGATGGATCGTAGTATTCGCAATGACCGGCATTATTACGTGACCTTAAACTACATTCATCACAATCCGGTACATCATCGTTATGTCAAAAAATGGCAGGATTGGCCATTTTCTAGCGCGAATTCCTTTTTGGAAAAATTTGGAAAACGCGAGGCGCTCATGCTCTGGGACGATTATCCTTTACTGGATTATGGAAAAGGGTGGGATGACCCTGAGATGTAGTGCTGAGAACGAAAGCGGAGTTTTGGAATTGCAGCTACTCCAAAAACAAACTGAAGTTTGAACTACAAACGACAGTGCTTCCCTCTACTTCGAGCGCAAAAGAATCACTGTGGTTTGTAGTTCAAGCTTTAGCTGGTCTATATTTTCCATCAATCTCAAAAACAGCAAATTCGAACATCTAAAATTTATGAAGATTCTCGTTTTAGGCAACGGCGCCAGGGAACACGCGATAGTCTGGAAATTGGCGCAAAGCCCGTCCATTGAACAAATTTTCTGTACGCCTTGCAATCCCGGCATTGAGCAAATCGCGACTTGCGTGAATATCGGAATTACCGATTTCGAAACGCTGATTGCTTTCGTTAAACAGAAAAATATTGATTTAACCATGCCTGGCCCGGAAGTCCCGCTGGTCGACGGCATTGTCGACGCTTTTGATGAAGCCAGGCTGAAAATCTGTGGGCCGTCGAAAGCGGCGGCGGCGCTGGAAGGCTCGAAAGCTTTCGCCAAATACGTGATGGGGAAATACAAGGCGCCCACGGCGAAATGGGTCGTGTTCGATTCTTTTGATGAAGCAATAGATTACCTGGAGATTGTCAAATTTCCCCACGTAATCAAGGCGGACGGTTTAGCGGCGGGCAAAGGCGCAATTATCGTCCAGAACAAGATGGAAGCGCGGGAAACGCTGCAAAAGATCATGTTGCAACGGGAGTTCGGTGACGCCGGCGCGCGCGTTGTACTCGAAGAATTCATGGTCGGTGAAGAGGCTTCAGTTTTCGTAGTTACGGACGGTGAAGATTACGTGCTTCTGCCAACGTCGCAAGATCACAAGGCGATTTTTGACGGCGATAAAGGCCCAAACACCGGGGGCATGGGCGCCTACGCTCCGGCGCCGGTCATGGACGCCGAAATGCTCAAACGCGCCGAAGATGAGGTGATCGTCCCGATTTTGAAAGGCATGGCCGCAGAGGGAGCGCCTTATCGCGGCGTGCTCTACGCCGGATTGATGATTACCAACGAAGGCCCAAAAGTCGTCGAGTTCAACTGCCGCTTCGGCGATCCGGAAACGCAGGCGGTTTTGCCTTTGATTAAATCCGATTTCGCCGAATTGCTTTTTAAAGCCGCCACCGGCGATTTGAAGAATTATAAACTCGAAACCCACGATGAATTCGCCGTCGGCGTGGTGATGGCTTCCTCGGGTTATCCGGGCGCCTATGAAACCGGGAAAACGATTGACGGCCTAGATAAATCTCTGCCTGAAAATCGCATGGTCTTTCACGCTGGAACGAAAAAGGACGTCAGCGGAAACATTGTCACTTCCGGCGGCCGCGTACTGACTGCCGTTGCGCAAGAAAAAGAATTTAAGGATGCTCAAAAAGCCGCTTACGATTTGGTTAAGAGCATAAATTATGAGGGCGTATATTTTCGAAAAGATATTGGGGATAAAGCGAAGGGCAGATTCTAAGCCTTCACCGCAAGGCTTGAAATAAATTTTATGAGCTTAGGGCAAATAAGACGAAAAATAGGGCTGGTCGGCAAATCCGCGGCGTTTGAGCAAATATTGCGAACCGTTGAGCAAGTCGCGCCGACGGACATTTCAGCGCTGATTATCGGCGAGAGCGGCACGGGCAAGGAGTTGATCGCCCAGGCGCTGCACGAAGCCAGCGGGCGGCGCAACGGGCCGTTCGTTGTTGTCAACGCTGGAGCGATTCCGGAAGGAATTATCGAATCCGAGCTTTTTGGGCATGAGAAAGGCGCGTTTACCGGCGCGGTCAGTATGCGGCGCGGATTTTTTGAAACGGCGGACGGCGGCACGATTTTCCTGGACGAAATCGGCGAGATGCCTTTGGACGCGCAAGTGCGTTTATTGCGCGTTTTAGAAAATAGAGAGATTATCCGCGTCGGCGGCAGCACGCCGCGCAAGGTTAACGTTCGGGTGATCGCGGCGACGAACAAAGATTTGTTAAAAATGGTTGGCGAGAAAACGTTCCGCGAAGATTTGTACTATCGTTTGAACGTGATTCGTTTGAGCATGCCCGCATTGCGCGAGCGGCGCGGTGATATCCCCCTGTTAATCAAACACTTTTCTAAACTTTTCTGCGAACAGAATCACTTCAGCTTCGGCGGTTTCTCCGATGACGCCGTCGATGCGCTCATCGATTATCATTGGCCTGGAAATATCCGTGAATTAAAGAATGTCGTTGAGAGCCTGATCGTGATCAGCGGCGGCGGATCCGTCGATGGGGCGGCTGTGCACCGACAATTGCCGGTACATGAAATTAATATGGATCGGGGGCTGCCCGTGCCTTTAAATAGACCGCACGATGAGTTGGAGCGAGAACTGATTTACCGTCTGCTTCTCGAAATCAAAAATGAAATTTCTTTGCTCAAAGAAGCATTCTTGGGGGAATACGTTTCGCCAAGCAGGAGAATACCTGCACGCGTCCCGGTGGAAGCTTCAGGCTACGAGCTTGGCAGCGGCGAAATTCGTTCATTCGAAGAACCTCCGCCGGAAGAGCCGTTCCCGACCATGGAAGAAATGGAAAAAGAACTGCTTTATCGCGCGCTCGAAAAAAGCGGCGGCAACAAGCGCAAAGCCGCAAATATGCTTGCGATTAGCGAAAGAACATTGTATAGAAAAATTAAGGAATTTAATCTGCCGTTTTGAATTGGATTTTTGGAATGCTGGGTTGTTGTTGCTTTTGACATGTGCTTGACAACTTTCTACCTGACACTTTTTTGTAAACTACATTTTCGAGTCGTCGAAAAGCCCCGTTTTGTCATTCAGGAGGAATCTTTGTTATCGCCCAGTACAGATCATACCCAAAAGTTCAAGGGTTGGATCAAAAAAAGATGCTTCCAGCATGACAATTCCGGCCTTTTTCGCCGGCTTCAAAAGCCTATAAAAAGTGTCAGGTAGTGAAACTTGACAATCCAATATTCTAGCCGATAAATGCAATGAATAGAAAATCAATCTTCGCATATCTGGCATTGCCGATCGGCCTGTTTTTTCAGTCTGCTTGCGGGCCTTATTCTTTTTCCGGTTCGGCTAACTCACACATCAAAACCGTAGCGGTGCCGGTGTTTGAAGATAATACCGCGGAGTTCGGCGTTAAGGAAGATTTGGCGAATAGCATCATCGACGCATTTAACCGCGATAATACGCTGAAAATCGCGAATCGGCGCACTGCCGACGCACTGATCAGCGGAACCGTTCTGGCAGTCAATGACAGGGCCGGAGACTATGACCGAGACGAGAGCGTTTCGAGCATTCAGGTGCATGTAACCGTCGAAGTGAAGTATGAAGATTTGAAAAAGCGCAAAGTGCTTTGGGAAGATCAATTGAGTCGTTTTGGAACGTATGCGCCGGATGCAAGCGAGAAGAACAGCCGCGAAGACGCCATCGCCGAAGCAATTGCACTTTTGACGCAGGAAGTGCTCGACCGTTCTGTTTCAGGCTGGTAGATGCGTGAAAATCTGCGGTTTTTTAAAATTTCGTTAAAACGGTTACTCAATCAGGCGGACTAGTCGTAGTATAATTGTTAAGGCTTATTGTTGCTTAGAGTGTATTTGGAAAGTCTCTTGACTTGTCATTGCGTGGAGCCGGAGGCCAACGAAGCAAAATTTTCATTGGCCGCGAGGTAACGACGTTTCTGCAACTTTGGCGGAAAAATCAAAAAAAAGACGCTTTGAAAATGACAGTTTCGCACCAACCAACATATGCTCTTAAACGCTGAACAAGTTCGGGGAAGTCACGGCCATCATAGAATTTTTTGGATGAGGAAAAGGAATTTCTCATCATATACAGGGAGTTATCGCATGCTGCATTTGCGGCAGGAGGTTATTTTTTATGTTAGAAGAATTTGACGCACGATTTGAAGCGCTGAAAAGCCGCCTACAGCAAAACCCCGACTCTCTCATGTTTGCGAGAGTCGCCGACGGTTTGCTGAAGCAGGGGAATGTTGATGAAGCCATCGGCGTGTGCGAAGAAGGGATACGTAAGCACCCGTATTATGTAACCGGGCATATGGTGCTCGGCAAATGCTATCTGCAAAAGAAATTATTCGATCTTGCCGAAAAAGAATTCAAGCGCGTCATCCTGTTCGATCCCAAATATATTGCCGCCCACAAGCTTTACGGCGATCTGATGCGAGAGCACGGCTGGGACAATACGTGCGAAATGAGCTACCGCAAAATTCTGAGCATTGATCCTTTGGATAAAAACGTCCGGGAAACGCTTGCCGCTCTGGAGCAAACCAAACCGCAAGACCAGGAAGTCGTCACGCCGGAACAACCTCTCATTAGCGCATACACGCCGCCTGTGCAAAAGACGCATGCGGAAGAAATCGTCCATCAAGAAGAAGAATTCTTGGGGCAACCAGAACTCCCGGAAACGTCTGCCGCCGAGTCTATCAATTTAGAGGAAGATTTATTCGCGGAAGTGGACGCTCCAGTGGAATCTCCGGAGCCGTCCGCTCCGAAGGACGTCGCCGCCCCGGCTGATGACGAGAAGGAAATCAAAACGATACTTGAAGACATTTTTGAAGACGACGATGATTCCGAAGCCGATGAATTCGGCATGATCGAAGGCTTGAATATCAAAATCTCTCATCGCCCGCCGTCTTCAAAATCTGATGAGCCGCCAGAACAAGAATCGCCCGCAGTACAAGGGCTGGAAGAAGTTGAATCGGAAAACCCCGATGACGTTTTTGGCATTTTCGAAGAGGAAACCATCGAATTTGATGCGATGAAGGATTTGGCCTCAGAGAAGGACAAATCTTCAGAGCAATTGGACACCGGGGAATTGGATTTTCTTTCTGAGCCGCCGCTTGAGAACGACGATGCAGGTAACGACGTTTTCCTCAACCTTGACGATACGCCTGGAGAGCAGGCTGTCGAACAAACGCTTCAAAACCAACCTGAAGCGCCGGCGCCCGAGCCTGTCGCACAGCCGGAACCCGACCCGGAAGAGTCGGTTACAGATTTCCTGCCCCCGACTGATTTTAAACAGCCGGAGCCGATTGAGGAAGCTTTCCAGGAGCCTGCTGAGACAAATCAACCTGCTCCGCCCATGGAAACGCCTGTTGAAGCCGTGGAAGAACCCGGCGCAAACGGCGTTGACGAAGATACTGACGCGATTAGCAGGGACAAAATTGTGACGCCGACATTGGGTGAAATTTACGCAGCACAAGGACAGTACGCCAAAGCGATCAGCGTTTTCGAGCTGTTGCTGAAAAAAGATCAATCAAACGCAGGTTTCCAGGAGAAAATCGTTTTTCTACGCCAAAAGTTGAAAGAAAGCGCGAATGTCTGACAGGCTTGACCAGATCCAACGGGCGATCCGAGTATGTAAATGTGAAGCGCTCGTTGTTTCTTCATTGGCGAGTATTCGCTATCTCACCAACTTCTCTGGTTCAAATGCACTGGTTCTTATAACCGGCGACGCGCTCACGATTCTCACGGACCGCCGATACCGCGATCAGGTCGTTTTGGAAGCGAAAAATGCAGAGCCGATTATCGCTGAAAAAGACCTTTTCGCTGAGATTAAGAAACACGATTTGCTGAAAGGCTGTAGGCGCGTCGCTTTTGAAGCGAAACACCTTTCCTGCCACAATTTTACTTACCTTCGCGACTCATCCCCAAACGTTAAATTTTGCCCGACCAAAGATATTGTCGAACTTGCGACCATTGCCAAAACGCCTGAAGAAATTGAGCAGATACACGTTGCTTGTCAGATCGCCGTCAAGGTTTGGAACAACGTTTTGCCGCTCATCCAGGCTGGAATGACCGAGCTGGACGTTGCGGCGGAGCTTTCCTATCAAGCCAAAAAGTGCGGTGCGGAAGGCGACGCGTTTGAGCCGATCGTGGCCAGCGGTTGGCGTTCCGCTTTGCCGCACGGAACGGCGAGCCGCAAAAAGCTGGAAAAAGGCGAGCTGGTTGTTATCGATTTTGGTTGCAAATACAACGGTTTTTGCTCGGACATAACGCGCACCGTTATGTTGGGCGAAGCGAATGAAAAACAGCGCCATATTTATGAAGCCGTAAAGCAGGCCAATCAAATCGCCGTCGATTCCATTGAAGCCGGAATGGGGGCAGCCAGATTAGACGGCGTCGCCAGGCGCTTTTTGAAATCGCAAGGCTACGAAAAAGAATTCAGCCATTCTCTCGGTCACGGCTTGGGGCTGGATGTTCACAGCAGCCCCGGAATTGCAGAGCGAAGCAAAGAATCCATTCCCGCCGATGCAGTAATTACAATTGAACCCGGCGTTTATGTTCCGGGAGTCGGGGGCGTTCGAATTGAAGATGACGTTTTAGTCACGCCCAGTCACCCGAAAGTTTTAACGCCGATTCCACGTGAGCTCATCGAAATCGAGTAAGCCCAGCGTTCAATTCTCAATCATTATCGTGACGTTTAACAATGGCGACGAGATTGCAAGTTGCATTGCGTCTCTGGTCAACGCCGCACCGTCACATCTCTCCGAGATTTTTATTATCGACAACGCCTCGTCAGACGGCACGCCCTTTCTCGTCAGCAAGAGCCGGGCGTTGAATCGCTTTGCAAAGTTCAAAATTATTGTCAACGGTGAAAACAAGGGGTTTACCGCTGCGTTAAATCAGGGCTTGGCGCTGGCAAAAGCGCCTTATGTTCTTTTTCTAAATCCTGACACAATTTTGCAGGAAAACGCCATCGTCAGGATGAAAAAATATCTGCAAAAGGACAGAAAAATTGGCGTCGCCGCCCCTCTTCTGCGCAACGAAGACGGATCGATTCAACCGTCCTGTCGCCGTTTTCCCCGCCACGCGGACGTTATTTTCGAATTGACCGGACTCAGTCGAATTTTTTCGAAAAGCGCACTTTTTAATCGCTGGAAAATGGGCGATTTTGATCACACGAAAGTACGACACGTCGACCAGCCGCAGGGTGCGTTTCTGATGACGCGGAAGTCCGTCGTCAAAAAGATTGGCGCATGGGATGAAGAATTTCCCATGTTTTTCAGCGACGTTGATTGGTGCAAGCGCGTTACCGATGCAGGCTTCTTGATTTTATTTACGCCCGAAGTCCAGATTACGCACCACAAAGGACGCAGCGTTTACGCCAACCGCGCCGCGATGATTTGGTCCTCTCACAAATCCTTCATTCGCTATTTTTCCAAACACTTTTCAAAACCCAGGTGGATATTGCCGAACGCGTTGATCGCAATTTTGCTTGTGTTCAGCGGCGGACTCCGCTACCTTGCTGCGCAATTGAAAAGCCTTTTTGTGGGAAAATAACTGACTGGGGATTCGCGGGAGCGACATGCAGCACAGGTCATCCGGATCATTCCTCGCCAACATTTCAAAAAACGTCGGTAGCTTTGAGACAACAATTTTGTGGGTCGCGATTTTTTGCGTTTCCCAAATTGGATGCATCAATCCGTCGATTCTTTTCAAAAAAGACGGCCCTCGAAAGAACGGGCTGGTGACGGGCGGCGGCTTTGAAGCTCAAGGGGATTGGCGCATTTCGGCGCCGCCTAATTACGCCAACCACGCTGAAATTTCAATCACGAATTCTTACGCTAAATCGGGAAGAAAAAGCGCCTATGTTCGAATCGAAAGGCATCCCGGCGCAGGCGGTTCTGAAATCCTTCACGCCTGGACGCAGGAAATCGGTGAAACCGCGGCGGGGGCGCGAGTCAGGTTCGGCGGTTGGGTGCGTACGAATGGCGAACCGAAAGTCAAGGTCGGCCTGAACATTCGCTTTGCAACGGCGGTAAACGGCCGCACATTTGCCAACGTTTATCTCGACCAGCCGACCGGAGCGGAAGGAAATTTTGTTTATATGGAGAGAATCATCCAACTGCCTGAAATCCCTTCAAGCATTTCAATTCGCGCTGGTATTTCGACAATCGGGGAGGCGTGGTTCGACGATTTGTTTGTCAAGGTTGAGCGCTAGCCTTTTCAATGAATTGCGCTAACGTCCCAAACTTTGAGCGTATTATCCCATGACCCGGTGACTGCTTTTTCCCCGTTCGGCGAGACGGCGACGGCGGAAACAACGTCGCCGTGCCCCTCCAAAACCGCGACTTCCCGACGTTCTTCCAAATCCCATACGATTGGGTCGTCATCCGAAAATGAGAAAATCGCGCGCCTGCCGTCGGGCGTGGCGGCAAGAGCGGCGACAGGCCGTCCCTGACCATGATACGTGTCTGTACATTCTCCGGAAGAAATCAGCCAGGTTTTCACGTCGCCGTCTCGTGAAGCTGACAAGATTTTCTTATTGTCGGGCGTGGTGGTGACGGCGCTGATCTCGTCCATATGGCCCCGCAGTTCAGCCGCTGTTTCTCCGGACTCAAAATCCCAAATTTTGATGACTGCGTCGGACGAGCCCGAAACGATTTTTTTGCCGCAGGCGGTTACTGCGACAGCCGTCACTTCGCTCTCATGACCTTCAAGCGTTTTTAAAACCTGGCCGTTTTCCAAATTCCAAATTTTCAACGTCTTATCCGCCGACGCCGACACAAAATGCCGCCCGTCCGGCGTTAGTGCGACGCGCATGACGGAGTTCGTGTGTTCTTCCACGGTCATCATCTGGCTGTACGTTCCCAAACGCCAGATCGTGAGGGAATTATCGTGTGAAGCGGAAACGGCTCGTGTCCCGTCCGGCGTGACGACGACCCCGGAAACCAGCGCCCAGTGCCCTCTCAAGGTCGCTAACTCGACGCCTGTTTCCAGGCTCCAAACACGCAGCGTGCGATCCCAGGATGCGGAAACGACTTTCTTGCCGTCCGGCGTAATCGTCGCGTCGGAAATCCAAAAACGATGGCCTCGCAATGTGTGCAACAGAGGGATTTGGGTGATCATCGAAATACGTTAAATCAGGAAAAATGTAATTGTAGAGTTAGCCAAACGTGCTTTCAAACGTGCTTTCGGTCTTGATTGAAAAACAACTCACCCCGGAGTCAAACGCTTCAGCGTTTGAGTGTGGCTTGCCGTTACCGGGGGCTGTCTAAAAACATGGTCTCTGAACGCAAAGCATACAACATGTCGTAGGGGTTCAAGATTTTGAACCCCTACATATGGTGTAGCGCATCAAAAATATTATGTTTTGAGACAACCCCACTCCGAAAAGAGTTACTCAGAAGCCCGAAGAAGCAAAATCCTTTTGGTCGTGAGCACTGAATTTCATTCCTGGGAGCGGATTACCTTCAACCGAATTTTGAAATGCCCAAAATTCTCGCTCCTAATCTCGGGATTGGGAGCGAGATTGCACTCGAAACTCCAGTTTCGAGTGAGTACTTTGGTTCGAAACCGGAGTTTCGAGCTCATCTCCATTCCCAAGCCGGAGTTTGGGAACGAGCCGCAATTTGCGCTTGAGCTTCGGGAAATGTTTTGCAGTGCGTAATATCAGTAAAAAAACTTATGTCCATGACTCCGGCAACGCAATGCTCCATTATTCCGATGAAGAATTTGGTTACATGGAAATCGACCCTTTGCGAAAATCGGTCTTCCCGAGGTGAGCGTTGATGAGAACCGGATTGCCGTCTTGAGCGGCGGCTTTGGCTGCTTCCAGTGTTTTTTCAATATCACCGGGAGATTTTAAAACAAAGCCTTGTCCGCCGAAACCAGCCGCTGCAGCGTCATAATCCGTCCGGCGCAAAACCGTACCAACGTCATCCTCCAGAATTTCAACTTGCTCACGGGCGATTTGCATCCACGAAGCGTCATTGCCGACAACGGCGATAACTGGAAGCTCGTGACGGACAAAAGAGTCGAATTCCGAAAGACTATAGCCAACCGAACCGTCGCCGTAGATAATCCAGACTTCCGCGTCAGGGCGGCAGAGCTTGGCGCCAAGTGCGAAGCCCGCGCCAACGCCGAGCGTGCCAAACGGTCCCGGGTCGAGCCAACGCAGCGGGCCGCGCGGACTCATGGTGTAAGACGCCGTCGCCACAAAATCGCCGCCGTCAGCGACAAGCACGCTGTTTTCGTCCAACTCGTTCTCAATTGTGCGGCACAAGTGAACGGGATTGAGCAAGTCTGACGAAGCATTCGCTTGTTCCTGAATTTCCTCTTCACGCCGATGATCTCGTTCTCTCAGGCTTTGAATCCAGCCGTCCCATTTTGTGGAACCGTCTTGTTTTTGAGACAACGCGCGGATAAAAGCGCCGGGATCGCCGAGAACGCCAAGATTCGGGCGGCGGTTCAACGACATGTCTTTTTTGCTGATGTTGGCGGAAATATAGGTTGCGCTGCGCCGGATATGATTGCCGTAATCAAGGCGAAAATCGCAGGGGACGCCGGCGAGCAAGACTAGGTCGGCTTCCTTGAGCGCATTGCGCCGTTTGTGGCGCATTTGCAACGGGTGACCTTTGCCCAAAAGTCCCCGCGCCATCCCCGACAAGTAGACCGGAACGCCCAATTTCGCCACGGCTTCGGCTGTCGTTTTCGCATTTTTCGCATCAAGCACTGCTTGGCTGCCGACGAGCATGAGCGGCCGTTCAGCGCTTTGCAGACGGCTCCATGCATCATTGATTTTGCTCGAATCCGGTTGCGCTAAAGCCAAATTCATTTTTTCCGAAAAATGCACGTCGCGCCCTCCAGCGAAAACGCGATTCACATGGTTGTCGAGATACATTTTTATCGCTTTGTCCGCCAGGCTCTTGCCGCGATCCGATTTTAGCCCGTACCAACTGCGAACCAAGGATTCGTCGTAGAGCAAATCCACCGGACATTCCAGGAAGACCGGGCCGGGCACGCCGGATTGCGAAACCTGGAAAGCTTCTTCCAGCATCGGTGCGAGGTCGCGCACGCGCTTCGCCGCTTTCGCCCACTTGACGTGCGGCTTGATCAACGCCATTTGATCAATGTCTTGCAAAGCTCCCCGTCCTTTCAAAGCCGTTGCCGTCGCGCCGCCGAGCAGCACGATCGGGGATTGCGCCATTTGTGCATTTTTCACGGCGGTGATCGTGTTGGTTACGCCGGGCCCGGCAGTCACCGCCGCCACGCCGGGCACGCCGCTGAGGCGCGCGACTGCATCCGCCGCAAAAACCGTCGTTACTTCATGGCGCACGTCGATGATGCGCACGCCGCGGTCTTTCGCGCCTTTCAAAATCGGCGCAATGTGACCGCCGCACAACGTAAACAGAAACTTGACGCCTTGGCGTTGTAAAACTTCGCCGACAATATCACCGCCGTGCATCCAAGTCTCCTTCAAAAAATGTCATTTGCTTTGCCCGCCTCACTTGAAAATCCCGTTTTTGTACCGCCGGCTGACGGTTAATTTTTTGCCGTTTTTCAAAATTGCGATATAATCGCCGTGCGACCAGGACTGGATTTCCTTAATGAATTCCAGGTTCACGATGGCCGAACGGTGGATGCGTGCGAATTTTCGAGGATCAAGCCTTTTTTCCATGTTGCTCATCGTCTCGCGCAATAAATATTTCCCGTCGGACGTGTGTAGATTGACGTATTTTTCTTCCGCGGAAATGTGTTGAATTTCGGCGGTATGAACAAAAATGAACTTCTTGCCAACGCTGACCATAATTCTTTCCGGATAATCCTCATCCCGCCGAAACTGCTGGATGATGCTTTTTAGTTGCTTGCTGTGATCGACCCTGGCGTGAATGCGGTCTGTCGCCCGCTGAAAGGCCGTGTGCAATCGCTCCCGGTCAAACGGTTTCAGCAAATAGTCCACAGCTTCCACTTCAAATGCTGCGATGGCGAATTCATCGTAGGCAGTCACGAAAATCACGGCGGGAATTTCAACAGCGCCGATGTTTTCGAGCACTTCAAAGCCCGTCATGCCCGGCATTTGAATATCCAGGAAAACGAGATCCGGCGGATTTTGCTGAATTCTTTCAACCGCTTCAACGCCGTTTTCCGCTTCGCTGATTTGCAAGACGCGAGAATCGTTCTGTAGAAAACCGCGAATTTTTCTCCTTGCCGGTTGCTCGTCGTCCACGATGAGGACGCTTAATTGTCCGCCGGAAATTTGTCTGTTCATTTTTGAATTTTATTGAGCCGGAAACATCGTATTCTGAAAAGAAGCTGATTGAAAAACGAGACTTTCCATGAATTCAAAATCGCTTTTATCAAAAGAAAACGCCATTCTTTTCGTGCTGATTGCGATCAAGTTGGCGATACATTTTTCCACCAACGACCAGTATGGCTTTCACCGGGACGAATTGTACTACATTGACTGCGGCGAAAATCTCGATTGGGGCTTTGTCGATCACCCGCCGTTCACGCCCGCCGCGGCAAATTTTGCCCGCGCTCTTTTTGGCGATTCTCTGTTTGCGATTCGGCTTTTCCCGGCGATGGCGGGAGCCGGAATCGTTCTAGTGACCATTTTGATGGTTCGACAATTCAGCGGCGGCCGATTCGCGCAGCTTTTGGGCGGGCTCGCGGTCATTTTGGCGCCGCGCTACCTGCACTCCAACGGCATGTTGCAAGCCGTTTCTTTCGACCAATTCTTTTCGGTTTTGGCCGCTTACTTCATCATTCGCACGATAAAAAGCGGAGATTCTCGCTTATGGCTGGCGGTCGGTGCGATTGCGGGGATTGGCTTGATGAACAAGCATACGATGCTCTTTTTTCTATTTGGCGCGCTTATCGGTCTGCTCGCTGCGCCGCAGAGGAAAATGCTCGCCGACAAATGGTTTTCGGGCGGCGCGGCGCTTGCGTCAATGATTTTTCTGCCGAACGTCTTGTGGCAGATAAAACACGACTGGCCGACGCTTGAATTTCTGCAGTTCATCAATGCAGAGAAAATGCAAACCATCTCGTTCTTCGATTTTTTCGTCATCGGGCAGATTGGCAGCCAGCAAATATTTGCTTTCCCGATTTGGCTGGCCGGACTCTGGTTTTTTCTTTTCACCGAAAAGGGCCGTCCTTACAAAGTTTTTGGCGTCGCTTACCTGACCATTTTGCTTCTTTTTCTGATCATAAAAGCCAAGCCTTACTACCTCGGCCCGATTTATCCGGTGCTGTTTGCTGGCGGCGCCGTTTGGTTGGGAGAAAAAATCGGCAAGTCCTTGTGGGTGCGCGGAAGCCTGGCGATTGTTTTTGTCGCCGGTTCCATTCTGGTTATGCCCAAAACCGCCCTGCCGATCTACCCGGTTGAACAAACAACCAGCGGCGATTACAAGGACATGGTCGGCTGGGACGAGATGGTCGCCGCCGTTTCCGAAGCGTTTCAAACTTTGACGCCGGAAGAGCAGGCAGACTGCATTGTTTTTACTGGAAATTACGGGCAAGCGGGCGCGATCAATTTTTTGGGGAGAAATGCCGGACTGCCAAAAGCAATTAGCGGCCACAACAGCCATTGGATTTGGGGGCCGGGCGAAGAGATGAAAAGCGTCGCTATTGTATTGGGCGCGGATTCGGCGGCGAACCTTTTGCGTTATTATGAGAGCGTGCAAGAGGCGGGCGTGATTCGCAATAAGTACGGCGTAGAAAACGAAGAGCACAATCGCCCGCTTTTCATTTGCCGAAATCCCAAAATCAGTTTTCAACAAGCATGGCCGCGATTGAAGCATTATGATTGAGCCAACTTAATCGATCTTCAAAATCAAACGATTCCATTGTGAAGGCGACAAAACGGAAAAGCTCGTTTTCGACCTTGGGACGTTTGACGCAACGCCTAAATCGCCATGTCAAAAACTAATTCAGGACGAAGGTTTTCAATAGCGTTGGTTAGAAAATTGGGGATGACGGTTTCTTGCGTCGGGGTGAGATAGTTGGGGTCGGCAAGGCGATGCATGATAATGTTGTATTTTTCCTCTCCGTGCTCGTGGATAATGGCGCTTTTGTTTTTGGGGTTTTGAAAATGATAGGCCATCGCTTCGGGGTCGGCCTCCGGGTGAAATTGCACGCCAACGATTTCCGGCGACATGCGAACGCCCATAACGGCGCGCTCAAGATCGATGTGCGGTCGGATTTTTTCCAGAGCGATAATTTCCGCGCCCAATTCATGAATGCGGGATTTTTTCGGCTGAACGACTTGATATTCGCGGATATCCGCCGCAAAGAACGGGTTATTTAAATCGCTGAAAATAATTTCGTGCTTCCCGGCGGGCGTTTTGTGAACGGGCATAATGCCGAAAGATTTCGACTTGCGCGGCGTAATCTCCGCGAATTCAAAAAAGCGCGTCATTAATTCGAAAGAATGGCAGATGGCGCAGAGAAATTTTTTGCCGGAATATTCGGTCTCGTTATGCCGCCAGAGCTTGTCCAGCCAATCGAAATAGTCGCGATCCCAAGCCTGGCCTTCTCCTTCAAACGGGCTGCCCGGGCCGCCGGAGGAGATGTAAATATCGTAGGATAAATCCGGAATTTCCCCTTTGTGGCGCACGTCAAAAACGTCAAAAACGAGCGGCACGTCGCAGACGCGGCCGTTGGCGCGATGCAGAATGTCGCGGATGCAGCGCATGCCTTCATTCGGTTCGTTGTTGTAAAGGTCAAGAACCGCTGCTTTGACAGTGTGTTTTGGGTCGGTCATCATAAATAACGCAAGATAAACTGTGGGACGGTTCCGCCGCCTGCGGTCACGTTTGCTAAATTCGTGGCGGAAATACGGGCCAAACATCCGCCCATCAACGGGCCGTTCAAGTATGGGTCAAGGTCAAGAACCGTCGGAACTTCTTGCCATGCGCCGTCCAGATGCATGATAAACGGTTCTTTGTGAATATCAACGATTTCCTGTACGATGTGACCGTGACCAACGCCCTTTTCCATAGCTTTTTCCCATTCCGATTGGGAAGCGGTAAAGCCGAGACAAACGTCTTTCCCGCCGTATTCGTCGTTCGGTTTAATGACAAAGTAGCGGCGGTTCGCCCGGATGAATTCCAAAAGATCAATGTTTAAACCGCGAAAGGCCGTGTTTTGTTCTTTTAAAATTCGCGTCCAGGGAATGTGATTATAGATCGCTTCTAATTCATTCGTGTTTAAAATCTGGTTGTGTTTTTCATCCGTCAGAAAAGCGAAAATGGCCTTTTTGTGGACGAGCATCGAGCGGAAGGAGTTGAGGTAACATGTCTTCTGTGCGCGATAGCCGTCAAAATAAGCCTGGCAGTCGTCTTTCATCGGAAGAAATTCCGAGATCAGCAAACGTCGGTAGAGAATGTCTATTTTTTGTCCGTTGGCGTAAATCCAACCGTCCTTGCACTCCAGTTCTCGCGGGTCACAGATTTCGCAGGAGAAGCCAAATTTTTCGAGATATTCTTTTGTCAGGACAAATTCGCTGAAAGTTGGAACGTTGAGATGGTCGACAATCGCAAACGACGGCTTGGCGGAAACGCCGTCAAATTCTTCGTGATAAGTTCGCAAAAGCCCGGCGACCAAGTGCTCCAAGGGGGAGACGAATCGAACCGGGAAACGTTTTTCAAACTCTTGAAAAACTGGCAATTCACGATAAATTTGAGCCAGGTGGTGCGAATAGGCGGGCCCGGCCGGAGACTCGGCATTTATCTCGACAAATTTGAATGAATCCGCCGTCATGAACGAATCCATGCGCGCCGTGGCGGAGAGGCGTATCACATTCGTTGGGATGGAAACGAGCTCAACTTCCTCCTCATTCAACCCCAACTCCTGCAAATATTTGAAGTCGCTGAAGTAGGACGCCGCCAATTTCAAAACGGCTTGACGAATGGTGTAGACCGCGTCTTGCACTTGCGTGTGCATGCCTTCGGAAAGGAACGCCGGACGCAAAGTGTTGGCTAGGGGCCTTCCGCCGAAATCCGTTTTCCGCGCAATCTGTTCTTGCTGCAACCACTCGAATTGCTCGTCCGCGGCTTTCTTGTCGGCCTGAACAATCGAATGGTACCAGGCGATCGCCTCGTTCAGCTTACTTCGCATATGCGTCTAAAAAGCCGTTTGCCGTGAATTGTTTTTTGCGCCTTTTTTCGGTCGCTCTTTCTACCAGGAACGCCGCCATGTGATTGACGATCCACTCAAAATTCTCTTGCCCGACCGAATTGAAGTCCGCGTCCGGCGCAGGGTTCATGAAATCGATTGCATACGGCACGCCGTCGCGAACGGCGAATTCCACCGTGTTGAGATCGTAACCAAGCGCTTTGCAAAGCGCCAAGACGCCCGAATGCACAGTGTTGAAAATGTCTTCCGGAATCGGGCCTTCCGGCACGTCGTGATACCTCAGGTGCGGTTCGGCGACTGGATTGTACTTCATAATGTGAACGTGTTTGCGTCCCACGCCGTAACAGCGATAATAGGATTCGAATTCAATGCCTTCCTGCAGCATCATGCAGTCGGTCCCGGAATCGTCGTAAGCCGCGAAGAGTTCGTCGCGGTTGCTCACTTTGGTCACGCCGCGCCAACCGCCGCCGTCGTGCGGTTTCATGAAAGCTGGAAATCCGATGTATTCAACCACCGCGTCCCAATTTATCGGGAATTTTAAATTGCGAAAGCTGGAATCTTCCGTGTTTTCCGGGTGCTTTTTGTGCGGCAAAATAACTGTTTTCGGTACGGCGACTCCGGCTTGTTGCGCGATGACGTTGTCGATAAATTTATCGTCCGCGCTCCACCAAAAGGGATTGTTGACGACGTAGGTTCCTTTCAGGGCCGTCCATTTTAACCATGATCTGTAGAACGGCACTTCATGCGAAATTCTGTCCAGAACAACCGCGTATTCCGGCGTTCCGTCTTGCGAAACGGCGTCAAGTTCGACGAACTCGGCATGCACGCCTGAATCGCCGTATTTTTCATTTATATAAGGTATCAACGCGTCTGGAAAGGTCGTTTCCATGCCGCGAAGAATGCCGATTTTTTTAAGGCTCATTTCTATTTTCTCCATATCCGCGCGCAACTGGCGCAGGTCTTTGTTTTGGCAAAAATGCTTGTATTTCGTCTGTAAGATTTTATCTCAGGCAGGCAAGCGCAGGGGTGAAAAAAAATCGGCGTGAAAATACCGAACCCGTGATGGAATGTCAAGCAAAGTCCGCCATGCTCCCCGCAGATTCACACAAAGCGAAACCCAAGACTTTTTAAAACAAAGAAGAGCGATACGCCAATAAAAATGCCTACCGCATCAGCTCCGGCGTCAAAAACATCGGCCATGCGTCCGGGTACAAAATATTGGTGGATTTCATCAGATATTCCATACAGCGAACCCAAGCCTTGCGCCCAAATACTCAATTTCTGATCTGAGCCTTTCGCTTGCCCTCGGATGAGAGCGCGGATTATGAAAAATCCAAGGGGGATGTAAGCAATGACATGGGCGGCTTTGTCGCTCATTTTGGGCAGGGCGTCGGGAGTAGGAATGTCAGGAATCGATGATAAGAAAAAGAGCAAAGCGGCCCAAAGGAAAGCCGGCGCCCAAAGCCAAAGTTTCGTTTTCATTTCCATTTTGAAAAGCGCGGGGATGCGTTATTTGAATTTACTACCAGACACTTTTTACAAATTGCCGTTTGAACTTGGCGAGAAGACCTCGAATTGTCATTCTGTTAGAATCTTTGTTAGCGTCCGGCACAGATTTTCCCCAAGAGTTCAAGGGTTAGGTCTAAAAAGATGCTTTCAGCATGACAATTTTGGACTTTTTGAGACGCTTGAAAAGTTGCTATAAAAAGTGCCAAGTAGTGAATGTTTGAATTGAGCTTCTTCGCTTTCGCACGAAAAAACTGTTGCAATTTATCGTTTCTTATTATAGTCGAATTCAAAATCGTGCGAAAAAGAAATTTTTCGCCGGTTTTATCATCCGCCCGTCTCGGGAGTTCCCGGCGGGCTTAGTCTTTCATTAACTTTTGAAGGAGGAAGGAAATGGAACTTCTATGGTTTCTGCTTATTGGCGCAGCTGCAGGCTGGATTGCCGGTAACATGATGAAGGGCGGCGGTTTCGGATTGATCGGCAACATTATCGTCGGCGTTATTGGCGGTTTCATTGGCGGCTGGCTCTTCAAAGAAATGGGCGTTGGCGGCGGCGGATTGATTTGGCAGCTTGTTGCAGCGGTCGTCGGCGCGATTATCTTGCTTTTTGTCGTCGGGCTGTTCAAAAAAGCTTGATCGATGCATTAAAAATCATTCCAAAACAAACGACTCCCGGGTATTTGAAGGGAGTCGTTTTTATTTGGAGGAAAAGTCATGATAAAGTTCTCTGACATTGAAATGGCCTTTGAATACGTAAGCTTTGGAGCGCCGAGCGAAAACAGCGCGTTCTTATCAAAAGAAAGCGGGAAGATCTTTTATTATACCGAGTACGGAGATAACGAAGAAGAACTTCCCGAAGACGTTGGCGACGTTGAAAAGTATATTGAAATTCCACACAAGAATGACCTCGGGCTTGGCCGCAGCCTTGCATTCAAATTTGCAGCGCAATTTATGCCGGGATCAGTAGACCAGGTTTATGAATTTTTCAGCAACCGGGGCGCTTACAGGCGTTACAAACAGTTTCTTGCTGATCGGAGCATGCTTGAACAATGGCATGAGTACGAAAATGAGCAAGAACGCGCGGCTTTACGAGAATGGTGTGAGCTGGAAAAAATTGAATTTGAAGACTGAAACATCTATCCGCCGACGCGTTTCCGCTTTTGTAAGAATTGCGACAAGGCCAGATCATAGGGCGTTTCCGTGGTCAGAAGCACGTGATCGATATTGTTTTCGCGACAGGATTTCTGAATTCTGCGGATGAATTGCTGCATGAGCTTGCGGTACTCGGCGCGAATCTGTGCGGGCTGCGTGCTCATTTTTTCCTGCGTTTCCAAATCCTCGAAAATCGTGTCGTCCTTAAAGGCGAAAGTCGATTCCATCACATCCAAAACCTGAAAAACCAGCACTTCGTGGTTGCGATGGCGGAAATGCTTCAACCCCTGAATTACGCCGTCGATGTTCTGATCGAAAAAATCCGAAAAAACCAACACCAGTCCGCGCCTTTTGATGCGCTCGGCGATCTCGTGCAAAGTCGCGGCAATGTCGGTCGATTTTGACGTTTCCGTATTTTCAAGCTCTGAAAGCAAAACCGGCAGATAGGTCGCGACGGAGCGCGGCGGCAGGTAGCGTTGAATATTCTCGTCGAAGGTCACCAAACCGGCGGCGTCGCGCTGCTTTACCAGTAAATAAATAATCGCTGAAGCGAGATAGGAGGCGTATTGAAATTTGCTGACTTCGCCGCTGCCGTAGGCCATCGAGCCTGAGCAATCCAGCAAAATGTGCGCTTTTAGATTGGTCTCTTCTTCAAATTGCTTGACGTAGTAGCGATCGGTCTTGCCGTAGACTTTCCAATCGACGTGCTTCAAATCATCGCCGGGCATGTACTGGCGGTGCTCGGCAAATTCGACGGAAAAGCCGTGGTACGGGCTTTTGTGCAAGCCCGCCATGAAGCCTTCCACCACCAATTTGGCGCGCAACTCCATGCTCGAAAGCCGGGAAACAACCGTGGGATTGAGATATTTCTTGTAAACGTCCTGGCGGGATGATTGGGAGTTCATATGTGTTCTATTTTTCTCCGGCTTTATCCAACCTGGATAATTCACAAAACTGTTACCTTGCGCTCAAATCCCCCCAAATGTCATACCCGCGCAGGCGGGTATCCAGAATTGCACCTAAGTCGTTGATTTTCCTGGATTCCCGCCTGCGCGGGAATGACGTTTGTGAATTATCTGTGAATTATCTGTGAATTATCTGTGAATTATCTGTGAATTATCCAGGTTAAGGCTAAATCTGTAAGCTTTTTACTCAGACATTCTGAATATCCTGCGAGATTTCGTCTTCGTCCAAATCAATCATAGCAACGCCAAATTGATGCAAACGGAGAAGAAACGAAACTCGGTCGATCCCGGCAAGCTTCGCCGCCATTCCTGAAGACAGCCTCTTCATTTCAAAAAGCTTTACCGCCATCGCCATTCTGGCTTCTTGTTCGAATTGCTCGCGAGATTCTTGCAAGATGTCGGGCAAAGTTGCAGGATATTCAATGACAAGTCGGTCAGTCATGGTACTGCTCGTTATTTAAATTGGGCGGTGAGCAAGTTTTAAATTTTCGTCTCTTCCAACAAACGCTTAATCACATCCACCGAAGAAACGCCTTCCGCTTCAGCATTAAAATTCGTTACGACCCGATGGCGCAGCACGGGCACGGCGACTTCGCGAACGTCGTCGATGTCCGGCGTCGGGCGGCCGTCCAGAACGGCGCGTGTTTTTGCGCCCAAAACGAGAAATTGCGACGCCCGCGGCCCGGCGCCCCAATGCGTCATGTCTTTCACGAATTTCGGTGCGTCCTCAGAGTTTGGGCGGCTTTGGCGAACCAATTTTACCGCAAAATCAACAATATTGTCCGCGACCGGAACGCGGCGGACGAGGTCTTGCAAATCGATGATTTGTTGCGGCTCAAGAACCTTTTGCAATTCAGCGGTGTATGCACCGGTCGTCGATTTGACGATCGTTTTTTCTTCTTCGTAAGTCGGATAATCGACCCAGAGATTGAACATGAAACGGTCAAGCTGCGCTTCCGGCAACGGGTAGGTGCCTTCCTGTTCGATGGGATTTTGCGTCGCAAGTACGAAAAAAGGCTCTTCCAATTTATAGGTTGTCCCGGCGGCGGTCACCTCGTGCTCTTGCATGGCTTGCAAAAGAGCGGCTTGCGTTTTCGGCGGCGTACGGTTGATCTCATCGGCCAAAACCATGTTCGCGAACACCGGCCCTTTGACGAATTTGAAAGCTTTCCCGCCAACGGTTCGATCCTCTTCGATAATTTCCGTACCGGTAATATCCGAAGGCATCAAATCCGGCGTGAATTGAATGCGGCTGAATTTCAGATCGAGCACGCGCGCCAACGTGCTGATAATCAAGGTTTTCGCCAGACCTGGGACGCCGACCAGCAAACAGTGGCCGCGCGCGAGCAGCGAGATCAACATTTGGTTGATGATCGTTTCCTGCCCGATGATGACCTTCGCGATTTCGTCCTTGATTTTTTGATACGCTTCGTTTAACTCTTCGACGGCGGCAACGTCGCCCTTTTTCGATTCCATGAACGATTCCGGTTGGTTCGCTGTGATTGTGAACTGAAATTTTTCGAACGGTAGACACGCTCCAACCTGTCATTCAGGAGGAATCTATTTTGCCCGTAGGTAATGCAAAATAGATTCCTCCTGAATGGACAATCTGGGCGCATTTCGCGTTTCACGAGAAGGCGAAAACATAGCGATAACCCGTTTGAAAGGCAATCGCTTTTCCCGCTCTCTCTCACGCAAAAATGGCAAGTTTCAGATTTGTGGAAATGTCTTTATAGCTCAGACTTATGAGACGTTCTCTCCACCAAAGATTCCGCCATTCGCTGAAATTCTATATAGCACTTTCTCACGCTTTGTGCGTGCGCGCCTATTGCGCCGTCCGCCGGTTTGAGCATAAAAATTGGCTTTCTCGCTTCCTGCGCCATAGGCATAAGGCTCTGATAATGGCGCACCAACCCGATCCTGTTCGGATCATCTTCTTTAAAATCCAATTTCTCACTCTGTTCAAGAACGTATTTCCGGTATGTCCCGGGTATTCTGTCCACCCATTTACGATAAGAAAGAACGGGGCGGCTTTTGCGTTCGACATGCTGCATGATGATATAACCCGCGGGGGACATGCCGCCTTCCGGAAGCGGAATCTGTAAGTTTTCTGGTTTCTGCCCAAGCCGTTTCTTCCAACCGGAGCGCCATTGTTTCAAAGTCGGCCCCAGGTTTTTCAGACCTTGCAAAGAATAGAGATCGGGCGCAAGGGGCGTAACAAAATAATTCGCCGAAATCAGTACAGATCGATTCAAAACGCTAAGATTTGGACCGACGTCAATGAGCACAACATTGGCGTCAAGCTTTTCCGCCGCCTCGAGAATAATGCGATAAAAGGCGGACATAACGCGAAACGCAGCCGGATCATTATCCAAGCACCGAGGCCAACTGTCCGAGAGCTTATCTTCGAAAATGGATAAACCGAGATCGCCGGGAATCAGGTGCAAATTCGGCAGAATCTTTTCCGTATGCGCCGGGGAAACGTCTCCGACGCCTTCCAAAATCGGCGTGACGGACGGCAAAAAGCTCAGACGGTCGGCGTCATCAGCCCAAATCTCCTCCAGACGTTCGTCCGCCAAAAACATACTTGTCAGATTAGCTTGCGGATCGAGATCGGCGGCGAGCACTTTATGCTCCAACTCCGCCAACATCCAGGCCAAATGATAGACCAGCGTCGTTGTGCCGACGCCGCCCTTGTTGTTGAAAAATGCGATTGTTTTCACTGCTTGGCCTCCGGGATAACCGCAAGGAAGTAATTGGGGTTATCAATGGTGAATTCGGCCGGCGGATTGCCGTTTTTTTGCAGCACGCTCTGCGCTGTTGCAACGCCGCGCCCGAAGCGATTGACGAAAGCCAGATTTTTCATCGCCTCGGCGATTTTGGGATTACGATAGTCGTTCTGGTTGGGGAAATTCGCAGCCGCCCCATAAAGTCCGCCAGGATTTTGAATCTCGATGTGATCAGAAAACCAATAAAAACGAATCGGCGCGTTAGACTGATAATCACGGTGCATGACCGCGTTCATGAGCAGTTCGCGAATCGCCCATTGCGGGTATGGCGTCACCTGCTTTTCTCTGAGCGCGGAGGCAGGGACGGGACGCGACGGAAACAGCGTTTTAAGAAAAGCGTCCAACTCACGCAGCATCGTGAGCAAATCGCCCGTGAACGTGCGTTCATCCAAAACATCCGATTCCAAACCGGTTCCTTCAAAGCGGACGAATTGAATGTAGGCGCCCGGCAGCCAATTCTGCGGCGATTCGGAACAAAGCAAAACGCCCGCATAAGTCGCGCAATCATGTCGCATGTCCCACAAACCCAGCGCCGCCATTTGTTGAAAGGCCTCGCGATCATTCGCCTCAATAATTTCTGGTGCAACAGCGGCATTGCGATAATCTTCGAAAAGAGCATGCACGACTTGATCTCGACCGCAGTCGAAGCATGGCTGCAAATCAAAAGATTTGGCGTTTTGTACGCGCCGTTCCGTGAGAATGCGTTCTTCCTGTTCGCTTGCAATGGCTCGTCGAGGGCCGACGCGAATCCAGACCCTGCCTCGATAACGCACCGGCGGCATGTCCGACGGCCGCACTTCGACGACGGCGACCTCGCCTTCCGTGAATGAAAATTTTTGAACGGTGAGAGAAGGCAGGGGCACAATCTGCCCTGAATCACGATGGCTCGCCAGGTTTTGCAGCAATTGATCCGTGACCTCAATGCCCGTGATTTTGCCGGTTTTATCTTCGGCGCCCACAAAAAGGTAGCCGGGCTTCCCGTTCCCTGGAAGGTCGTTCGAAAAAGCGCAAATGGCTTCGCAAATTTTTTTTGTATCGGTAGTGGAAACGGTCCGCTCCACATTGTCAGCTTCGACATCCTTTAGCAGCGTCCGTATTCCCTGTCTCGTCAACACAAGCTGGTTCCTTTTACTCCAAAGCGCCTTTCGCGATTTCGCCCTTGATTTTTTGATGAGCTTCGATTAACTCCCCCGACGATAATGATAAGCCTATTCAAAGGCAATTGCTTTCCAATCACATGATTTTACAAATATCGAACATGACAAATACAGAAACAAAAACGCAGCTCAAGGGACTCAATCTTACGGAGCTGCAAGCTTTCGTCGAAGCGCAAAACGAGCCGCGTTATCGCGCGCAGCAGCTTTTTCGCTGGATGTATCATCGCAAGGCGGCGGCTTTCGATGAGATGACCGATCTGCCAAAAGCGTTTCGTGAAAAGCTCAAAGACGCCGCGCAAATGAACGCCATGACGCTCGACCTTGTGCAAGCGTCATCTCAAGACGACTCGCGCAAGTATTTGTTCAAGCTGCAAGACGACTACCGCATCGAATGCGTTTTAATGTTTGAGCGGGATCGACGGACTTTGTGCGTTTCAACCCAAGTCGGCTGTCCTATCGACTGTAAATTTTGCGCGACCGGCGCGATGGGAATCAAACGCAATTTAACAGCCGGAGAAATTCTCGACCAGGTGCTCGCGGTCGAGCGCGAATACGGCGACCGAATCACCAACATCGTCGTCATGGGCATGGGCGAACCAATGCTGAATTACGAAAATATGATGACGGCGCTGGACATTCTCAGCGCGCCGGAAGGTCTCGATATTTCGAAGCGACAGATCGTGGTCTCCACCAGCGGCTTGATTCCCGCCATCAAAAAATTCCACAGTGAAAAACGAAAATATCGGCTGGCGATTTCTCTGAATGCCACGACCGACGAAACGCGCACCGAACTCATGCCGCTCAACAAAAAATGGCCGATTCGGTCACTGCTGAAAGCCGTTAGTGACTACGCGAGAGACAGCCGTGAGCGCGTCACCTTCGAATACGTTCTGCTCGACGGCGTGAACGATACGATGGACGACGCCCGCCGTCTGACGCGGCTCGTCACTCCGATTCGCTGCAAAGTGAACCTGATTCCTTACAACACAACCTATCGCGGCTTTCAGCGTCCGCCGAAGGAAACCATCGAACGTTTCTACCGCGAAATGAAACGCCTCGAAGCGCCGGTGACCATTCGCTGGAGCAAGGGCGTGGATATCGACGCGGCTTGTGGGCAGCTTTGGACGAAAGTAGAAAATTCCAAAAAGCAAACCCCAATTCACAAATAAATTCCAGACGACAAAGCTCAAAACCGCGGATTGTACCGCACTTGTTTTTTTGACCGGATCAACCAGATTAACAGGATCGTTTGACAATTTCATACGAATGGAAGAATTTGCGAACCAATAATCCGGTTGATCTTGTTCATCCCAACCCGGACAAGCCGGAACTAACCAAGAGCAGTCATTCAATCTCGTGACTTAACGCAGAGACGCAAAGATCGGAGAGTTTC
>CAXHAT010000075.1:0-35468 GCA_964014485.1 uncultured Deferribacteres bacterium | reverse complement strand
TTGGATCAAAAAAGATGCTTCCAGCATGAAAATTCCGGCCTCTTTCGCCAGCGTTAGAAGCCTATTCAAAAAGCCAGGTAGTGAAATTCATAAACATCGGTGTCAGGTAACAACTCAATTCTGATTTGATGATGGCTCGATCCAAGAAAACAGTTTTTGTAACACTCGCGCTCATTCTCGCTCATTTTGCGCCGGCGGCTTCCCTGCTGGCAAGCCAAAGTTCGTGCGAAGTGAAGGCGCAGGATTCGTGCTGTCAAAAAACTTCTATCACGAAAGCCGTCTGCTGTGATGTTGAAGCGCCAAAACAGGACGGTGATTCTATCCCCGCGCCGGTTAGCTCAACGAAAAGCGCCTCAAAAATTGAATCTTTCCGCACGGCAAGCAACGTTTTTCTTCCTCAAGCCGACGGTAAAACGGCTCATCTCTTTCTATCTCGAAATTTCGCGCCTGCAGAACTTCTTGATAATCAAATCTACAAAAAAACAGCCGCCTTCCTGATCTGATTCTCGCCTTTGCGGATCTCCATCCGTTTACTTTTCATTATCCTTCTCTTCCAACGCAGCTAATCTAAGCAATTGGAGCCGCTGACGGCCTGATTGCTCTTTGACTATTGCATGAGGTTCTATTTTGAGGACAGGGATGCTCATTTTGCTTTGTTGGGCTTGGTGTGTTAATGCGCAAACGCCTGCACGGCAAAAGCAGGGATTATCCGACTTAATCCAACGAACACTTGAACAAAATCTTGAAATTCAAGCGGCTAAGGAGCGATGGCGAGCCAGTCGTTATCTGCCCAGACAAGCGTCGAGTTTTCCCGATCCGATCCTTAGCTATGCACGATGGTTGAGCAGCGTCGAAACGCGCGTCGGGCCGCAGGAAAATGTTTTTTCTCTCTCCCAGCGCATCCCGTTTCCAGGCAAGCTGCGTCTGAAGGGCGAGATTGCCGGAGAAGAAGCGGCCATTGAGAGATTGCGCTATGAAATTGTCCAAAGAGACGTCGTGTTCAAGCTTAAGAACGCTTTTTTCGATTTGCACTGGACGGATCGCTCTCTCGAGATTCTGGACAATTATCAGGCGCTTTTACGAGGTTTTACCCGCGCGGCGGAACAACGCTACGCGACGGGCCAAGGGATTCAAGCGAATGTCATCAAATCGCAGGTAGAGCTGTCCAGCATCGCAGAGAAGAAGCTCGGCTTTGCGAAAATGCGCATCGGCGCAATGGCGCGGCTCAACGCGCTGTTAAACAATCCCGCAGATTTTCCAATCGAAACTTCGTCTCAGCTCGACAGCATTCGCTCAAACCTGCCGGATTCGACGATTATTCAAACAGCGCTTGCGAATCGGCAGGAGTTGATTATTGCTCACACAATGATTCTCAAAAGCGAATTAGGAGTCGCACTTGCTAGAAAGGAGTACTTGCCTGATTTCAATCTTCAAGGCGCTTACACGACTATTCCTTCCGGGCTGACTGCGGCGGAAGACGACGGGAAAGACCCTTTTTCGTTAATGATCGGCGTTAACCTGCCCATTTGGCGCGGCAAACGAAAAGCGAACGTAAATGAGGCGCGAGCAAGACAAACGGCAAACGAATTGAGCTATGAAAATCTGAAAAACGGCGTGATCGCCGAGATTACTGATCTCAATTTTCAAATTAAAACAACGCGCGAAACGCTTGACCTTTACGAGCAAGGTTTGATTACGCAGGCCGAAACGAGCCTGCAATCCGCTTTGGCAGCCTACCAAACGGGCAAGTTGGAATTCTTAACTTTACTCGATGCAGAGAGAGCGCTGTTGCAATTTAAGCTAAGCCATGTGAGAGAATTGGCGAGCTGCCACAAACAAATCGCTGCGCTCGAGCGGGCTGTTGGCGGGGTAAATATTTTTGAAGCGCGCCATTCAAAATGACTGACTTTTTTGAATCGGACTCACGTTGCGGTTGGCGGACTTTCAAGTTGAATCTATTTTCAGGCAAAAGCCGGGTATGTCACATGAAATTTTTACATAAAACTCTGTTTTTGTTCGCGATGACTATTGCCGTAGGATTGACGGGTTGCAGCGATTCCTCCGGCGATCTCGAGGTTGAAGGGCGGAAACAATTATACACATGCGGGATGCACCCGGAGGTGATTCAGGAAGAACCGGGCCGGTGCCCGATTTGCCATATGAATCTCACCCCGATGAACGCGGAAACCCCGGAGGAGCACGCACAGCATGAGTTAGAGACGGGCAAGCCGGGCAGTGAAAAGAAAATTATCCATTGGCGTGCGCCGATGGACCCAAGCTATATTTCCGACAAACCGGGGAAGTCCCCAATGGGCATGGATTTGATCCCAGTCTACGAGGGCGAAGAGGTTGTTGGCGGAAACACCATTTCTATTGATCCGGTAACGGTGCAAAGCATTGGCGTACGCACGGCGAAAGTAGCGCGCCGGCCGTTTTCGCGCATCGTTCGAACGGTTGGACATCTTGACTATAACGAAGAAAAACTCTGCGTTGTCAACACCAAATTCAATGGCTGGATCGAGAAAATGTTTGTTGAGCGCACCGGTGATTTGGTGCAGAAAGGCCAGCCGCTATTCGCCGTCTACTCGCCCGAACTTGTCACGACGCAGCAAGAATACTTGCTGGCGTTAGAAAATTTTAGGAAGGTTCAAAGCGCTTCAAACGACGAAATTCGCAAGAACGCCGAAAATCTGCTCGCCGCTTCACGCCGCCGCCTGACGTATTGGGACATTTCAGAAAAGCAAATTGCAGAGCTTGAGACCGAAGGGAAAACCAAAAAAAGCCTGACGATTCACGCCCCGGCCGGCGGCGTGGTGATGCACAAAAACGCAGTTGAAGGAATGAGCGTCAAAGCAGGGGAAGAATTGTTTCGCATCGGCGACATTTCATCGATTTGGGTAATCGCGCATGTGTTCGAGTCGGATCTGCCGTGGATTCGTGTTGGCCAGACGGCGGAAATGGAACTGACCTATTTGCCCGGCAAAAAGTTCACCGGCCGCATCGATTACATTTATCCCTATCTTGACCAAAAAACACGCGACGTGAAGCTGCGTTTGGTCTTCGACAACCCCGGGTTACAGCTCAAACCGCAGATGTATGCCAACATCCGCCTAGAGTCCCGCATTGGCAACGACATCTTGGTGATTCCGGCGGAAGCGATTCTGCGAAGCGGCGTGCGCAATGTGGTTTTTGTCGATTTGGGCGAGGGAAAATTCGCACCGCGTGAAATCGTTACCGGCGCGGAGGGCGACGGCGGGTTGGTGCGCGTCGTTTCCGGTTTGAATGAAGGCGAAACGATCGTCACCAGCGCGCAATTTTTGTTAGATTCGGAGAGCCGTTTACGCGAGGCGATTCAGAAGATGTTGGAGATGAAGAAAAATTAGGCAGGCGGCAGGTTGGAATGGGAAGGTTGGAAATGCAGAAATCTGGAATCGAGTTCCGTCCGCATGATTTTGAACCTGAACGAATCGGCGCGAAGCGCCGGATGCTGCATTCCAACGCAAAGCATTCCAACGCAAAGCATTGGAACGAGAACGACTCTTTTATTGCGCGATCCGCGGGACTTAATGTTGTAATATTAGGGTTCTGGCCATACTTGCTCGTCCTCCCAGTCTTTCATTTCAAGAGCGAGCTTGGTCAGATCGGCGCTGCCATAACCGGCCTCGTATTGCCGTTTGATCACGGCTTCTTTTCTGACACGCAAATAGAATCGAATGGCTTCGCGAATGAGTTCCGCACGATCAACATTTTTGTCTGTTGCGTCGGCAAGCAGAGCATTCGATAATTCGTCGTCAAGTGATAGCTGGATGGTTTGCATGTCAAGGCCCGATTTATTCATACATTTAGCGACAAAAGAAAGATAAATATTTTCAATCTGGCCCGCAATACCGAAAATGAGGCCTCGCCAGCTGGGAAATCATGCTTGAATGTACTTTTGAGTGTGGAAATAAAGGAAGATAAAGCATGTCTTCCTGATAAAAACGAGAACAACGGATGTTAGAAAAAATCATAGAGTGGTCGGTCAAGAATCGCTTTATCGTGATACTGGCGACGCTTTTCGCCATTACAATGGGCGGGTATGCGCTGGTGAATACGCCCGTCGATGCGATTCCTGATCTCTCCGACGTTCAGGTGATTATTCTCACCGAATACTCCGGACAAGCGCCGCAAGTCGTGGAAGATCAGGTGACGTATCCGCTGACGACCTCAATGCTCGCCGTGCCGCATGCGAAAGTTGTGCGCGGGTATTCGTTTTTTGGACTGTCCTTCGTTTATGTCATTTTTGAAGACGGAACCGACTTGTACTGGGCGCGCAGTCGGGTGCTGGAATATCTCAATTACGTTTCCAAGCGCCTGCCGCAAGGAATCACGCCCACGCTCGGCCCGGACGCTACCGGCGTTGGCTGGGTCTATGAATACGTGCTCAAAAGCGACCGTCACGATCTTGCCCAATTGCGCTCGATTCAGGATTGGTTCCTGCGCTACGAATTGACCGCCGTGCCCGGCGTGGCCGAAGTTGCCAGCATTGGCGGCTTTGTAAAACAATATCAAGTGGAAGTCGATCCGAACAAGCTTTTGATCTACGACATTCCGCTCAGCAAAGTCAAAACGGCGATTCAAAAAGCCAACAACGATGTTGGCGGACGGCTGATCGAGATGGGTGAAACGGAATTCATGGTACGTGGTTTGGGCTATATCCAATCCGTCGCCGATCTCGAAAAAGTCACGCTTGCGGTCGACCGAATGGGCACGCCGATTACTCTGAAACAGGTCGCGCACGTCCACATAGGGCCGGAATTGCGGCGCGGCTTGGCAGACCTCAACGGCGAAGGCGAGGTGGCTGGCGGCATTGTGGTCATGCGCTATGGCGACAATGCCCTTGAAACCATCGAGCGGATTAAAGAAAAATTGGATGAATTAAAGGCAGGGCTGCCGGAGGGCGTGGAAATCCAGCCGGTTTATGATCGTTCAGGATTGATTAACCGTGCGATTGACAATTTACAAAGCAAACTTATCGAAGAAAGCCTCGTTGTGGCACTGGTTTGCATCATTTTTCTACTCCATTTTCGCAGCGCGTTTGTCGCTATTTTTACGCTTCCCGCAGCTGTGCTTATTTCGTTTATCGTGATGCAAAGTTTGGGCGTGAACGCGAATATCATGTCCCTCGGCGGCATCGCCATTGCCATAGGCGCGATGATCGACGCGGCGATTGTGATGATTGAAAACGCACACAAACATCTTGAACAGGACGGCGGTGAGAAAAGCCATTGGCAGATCATCACCGACGCTTCCAAAGAAGTTGGGCCGGCGCTGTTTTACTCATTGCTCATTATCACAGTCTCTTTTCTGCCGGTGCTGACATTGGAAGCGCAGGAAGGGCGTTTGTTTAAGCCGCTGGCCTACACCAAAACCTTCGCGATGGCCGCCTCCGCTTTTCTCGCCGTCACCATCGTGCCGGTGCTTATGGGATTTCTCATTCGCGGCAAAATAATGCCGGAGCGCAAAAATCCAATCAGCCGTTTTTTGATCTGGGTTTACCGCCCGATGATTCGCGGCGTATTGCGCTTTCCAAAGTCGACGATTTTGGTTGCGACGCTGGTTTTGGGCTTCAGTTTTTTCCCGCTTTCACGCATTGGCTCGGAATTCATGCCGCCGCTTTATGAAGGTGATTTGCTCTACATGCCGACCACTGATCCAGGAATCAGCATCACCAAAGCTCGGGAAGTTTTGCAGCAAACCGACAAAATCATCCGCCAATTCCCGGAAGTTGAGCAAGTTTTCGGCAAAGTTGGCCGCGCGGAAACCGCTACCGACCCGGCGCCGCTTTCAATGATCGAGACAACCATTACCTTGAAGCCTGAGAGTGAGTGGCGCGACGGCATGACCCCAGACAAGCTCGTCGAAGAACTCAACGCCGCCATCCAATTTCCCGGTTTGACAAATGCCTGGACGATGCCGATCAAAACTCGCATAGACATGCTTTCCACTGGCATTAAAACGCCGGTCGGTATTAAAATCATGGGCGACGACTTGAACATTTTGTCGGATTTGGCGCAGGAAACGGCGAACATCGTGCGCGGCGTTTCCGGGACTTTGAGCGTGTTTCCTGAAAAAACCGTCGGCGGCAACTATCTCGATTTTCGCATCAAGCGCGAAGAAGCAATGCGTTACGGGCTCAACGTTGGCGACGTGCAGGACATCATCAAAACCGCGATTGGCGGCATGAATGTGACGCAAACGGTGGAAGGTTTGGAGCGTTATCCGGTCAACGTGCGCTACAGCCGCGAACTGCGCGACAATATCGAAAGCCTGCGCCGCGTGCTGATCTCCACGCCGCACGGCGCGCAAATCCCAATGAGCCAAGTCGCCGAGATCGAAATCAAAAAAGGCCCGCCCGGGATCAAGAGTGAAAATGCACGTAAAACAGCTTGGGTTTATGTGGACATCAAAAACGTCGACGTTGGCACTTACGTTGAGCGTGCGCAGCAAGCCGTGAGCGCGCAAATTGACTTGCCGCCGGGTTACAGTATTGTTTGGAGCGGGCAGTATGAGTATATGCAGCGTGCTAAGCAGCGCTTGCAAATCATCATTCCGGTGACGTTGGCGATCATTTTCTTGCTGCTTTATATGAATTTCAAGAGCATTAAAGAAAGCCTGCTGGTCATGCTGTCGCTGCCCTTCGCGCTGATTGGCGGCGTTTGGTTGATGTACGTTTTGGATTATGATTTCAGCGTCGCGGTGGGCGTGGGTTTTATCGCGCTGGCGGGCGTAGCGGCGGAGACGGGCGTGGTGATGTTGATCTATCTCGATCAGGCGTTTGCGAGATGGCGGGCGCGCAACGAAATGCAGCACCAAAAACACCTATTTGGCGCGATCATCGAAGGAGCGGTTGAGCGTGTGCGCCCGAAGCTGATGACGGTGATTTCAACGATGGCCGGATTGCTGCCCATCATGTGGGGCGCTGGCGCCGGCTCGGACGTGATGAAACGCATCGCCGCGCCGATGGTCGGCGGCATGGTTTCTTCAACGATTCTCACGCTGATCGTGATTCCGGCGATTTATTTTTTGTGGAAGGGTTGGCGAATACAGGACGATGTCGAAGATGATACGAAACAAATTGCAGAGCCTGTTTAGTTCGTTCAGGATTACTAATTCATAGCGCACCGGTGACGGCAATCACCGGGCTCAAAAATTGAAGGAATAGAAATTAGAGTCAATCGAGACAGAACGCTTCGAATGTCAAAAGAAACTGCTTATTCAGCTCGATTTCAATAATGTTTCTTCGATTTCTCTGATAAGCAGGGGCAGGTTGGATTGACTAAACGACAGGCCGGGCGCCGGAATGCGGTTGTGCTTAATATTCGGCGTTATGTGTTTGTGATGTGGATGTGTTATTTGCAAGTGCTCGAGATGAGGATGTGGCTGTGAATCGTAGTAGTAGAGTTTTTCGTTTTGTCTGAAAATCGTATACCCATAGTTCTCGATAAAGTCTTTTTGCATAAAATCGAGGACTTCAGTGACTCTCAAGATGATGTTTTTCGAGAAATAAACATTCCCAAGGAGCCAGCATGTCGTCTTTCCGCGATATTGCAGAACCAGATCGGAAGATTTGATGGAAGGAAAAGTCTCCGGGATAGAGTAGATGAAATTTTCGTATTCAGACAGCTTCATGTGCATCAGCCGCAACTGGATGACGATGAAAAATATCGAGTTTTTTGTTCATGGTGCTGCGATACATATTCAGTCGAGAAAGCCGAATCTTATATGATCCAGCCCAAAGCACGAAATCGGGGTTGTCGCAATCTTCTACGGCGCCATTGCTGTAGGCGGCGTAAAAATCCTCACTGAGGACGCCGTATTTTTTTTCGAAAGTCTGGCAGTCAGTCGTTGCCGCGTGGAGGTCTTCAATGATGTCGTCCAGTTTTGCAGCCATTTTTGTGAATTCACTTGTCATGATGAGTTCCTTGAAAGAGTGCTTTTCGAATTGTAGATGATTTTCTTTTTCATATAAACTTGCAGTCAACAGTTTCGTCCGATTTCGCCTCGGCAATCGATTTTCGTAAATGTTCAGCATTTGCAGGATTTGAAAGTAGGTAAAGCGTTTCTTGCCACGAATTAAACTCGTCCATTGAGAGCAGAACGGCTTTATCGCCTTTTTTATTGAGGATTATCATCGGCTCTGCATCCGCGATAACTTGTTCTACCAGATGATCGAGTTCCTTTTGGGCTTTGAGAGCGGTAATGGCGTTCATCGAATAACCTCGTTCGTTACGAGAAATAGAGAGAGAAAAAATTCAATAAAACAATGTATCGAAAAAACGCCTGTTGAGCAAGGTTGAAAAAGTTTTAGGTAAGTGGTCTGGCGAATGAACGTTGGAGGAAAGGAAGTTTAAACATGGTAAAAGATCTAATTTGCGGCATGACTGTCGACGAAGGAACTGGCTTAAAAACAGAACGTGATGGCAAAACATACTATTTTTGCGGCAAGGGCTGTCAGGAAAAATTTCTTGCAAAATCCGAAACGGCGCAAGAACATTCACGGCATGAATCCGGGAAAATGAAAGACCCGATTTGCGGTATGACCGTGGATTCTTCGACGGAGCTGAAAGCCGAGCGCAACGGTGAAACTTTCTACTTTTGCGGCAAGGGTTGCCGTGAAAAATTTCTCGCTCAATCTGAGCAGACAAATGCTGGTTCTCATGAAAATCATGAGGAAAGCAAAGACCCGGTGTGCGGGATGACGGTCAAAACGTCGACGCACTTGAAAGTTGAGCGGAACGACGAGACCTTTTATTTCTGCGGCGAAGGATGTCGGCACAAATTTCTGACAGGCGCTGAAACAACGGCGGAGTATAAAATTCATGTTGAAGCGCATCAATCATGCTGCTCGCATAATTCTACTGATGAAAAGTCGTCGTCAATCGCCAAATATTTTTGTCCGATGTGCCCCGGCATTGAGAGTGACAAACCGGGCGACTGCTCGAAATGCGGCATGGCGTTGGAGCGCAATCCGGCCTGGAAGCCCGAACGCGAAGTTGTTTACACTTGTCCGATGCACCCGGAAATTGAGCGTGACGCGCCGGGCGACTGTCCAATCTGCGGCATGTCGCTTGAACTGAAAACGATTTCGCAAGAGGTTGAAGATGACGACGGCGAATTGCGCGATATGACGCGGCGATTCTGGATCGGCGCCGCGCTCGCTCTGCCGGTTTTCCTGCTGGCGATGATGCATCTTTTTCCCGGCGTGCATGTCGTGCCTGAGAACGTGTCGCTTTGGTTGCAATTTGTTCTGAGTACGCCGGTGGTCTTTTGGGCGGGCTGGCCGTTTTTCAAACGCGGTTGGAATTCGTTCAAGACGATGAATCTCAACATGTTTACCCTTATCGCCGTCGGCGTTGGTGCGGCTTATTTTTACAGCGCCGTCGCGATGCTCTTTCCAAGATTGTTTCCGGAAACCATGGTGCAGGGCGGTTACGCCGGGGTCTATTTTGAAGCTGCGGCGGTGATCGTGGTTTTGGTGCTGCTGGGACAGGTTTTGGAACTGCGTGCACGCGACCGCACCGGGAGTGCCATCCGCGCATTGCTTGATCTGGCGCCGCCGACCGCACGGCTCGTCGATGGCGAAAACGAGCGTGAAATTGCATTGGAAGCTGTGAAAAAGGGCGACCTGTTGCGCGTACGTCCCGGCGAAAAAATCCCCGTCGACGGCGTTGTGGCGGAAGGGAAAAGCGCGGTCGATGAATCGATGATTACCGGTGAGCCGATTCCAGTCGAAAAAAGCGGCGGCGACAATGTGACCGGCGGTACGGTCAACGGAGCCGGGGGATTCGTGATGGAAGCTCGACGCATCGGCGCAGACACATTGCTGGCGCAGATCGTCGACATGGTTGCACAGGCGCAACGCAGCCGCGCGCCGATTCAGGGATTGGCCGACAAAATTGCGAGCTGGTTTGTGCCCATCGTTATTACGATTGCGGTCATCACTTCTTTGGTTTGGTATTTTTTCGGACCGGAGCCGCGATTGGCTTACGCGGTGGTGAATGCCGTGGCTGTTCTCATCATCGCCTGTCCGTGCGCGCTGGGATTGGCGACGCCGATGTCTGTGATGGTGGGCGTGGGACGCGGCGCACAGGAAGGGGTGCTCATCCGCAGCGCTGAAGCGATTGAAATGATGGAGAAAATCAATACGCTGGTCATCGACAAGACGGGCACGCTCACCGAAGGAAAACCGCGGCTGGTAAATTTACAGGCGGTTGAAGACGTGGACGAAAATGAATTGCTCGCGACAATCGCTTCAGTTGAGCAAAGCAGCGAACATCCTTTGGCGGCGGCGGTAGTTTCGGGCGCCAAAGAACGTGGATTGACACTAAAGAAAATCAATGATTTCGAATCAATCACCGGCGGCGGCGTGCGCGGAAAAATGGGGACAAAAGAAGTCTTGGTCGGCAAATCGGAATTTTTGCAGCAAGAAGGCGTTGCTGTGGACGAAGCGCTAAAATCGGAGGCTGCGGCGTGGCAAAGCGAAGGCAAAACCGCGATGTTCGCAGCTATCGACGGCAAAGCGTCGGGGGTTTTGGCTGTGGCTGATCCGGTCAAGGAGACTTCGCCGGAAGCGATTGCGGCGCTGCATGGTCTGGGCTTGAAAATCATCATGCTCACCGGAGACAATGAACGCACTGCCAAAGCGGTCGCGACTGAAGTCGGAATCGATGAAGTGGAAGCGGGCGTTCAACCAAAAGATAAACACGCGCGCGTGCAAATGTTGCGTGATGAAGGTCAGGTCGTTGCAATGGCCGGCGACGGCATTAACGACGCTCCTGCGCTTGCGGCGGCCCATGTCGGCGTCGCCATGGGCACGGGAACGGACGTGGCAATGGAAAGCGCGGGCGTGACGCTCGTTAAGGGCGATCTTCGCGGCGTGGTTCAGGCTTTCGCGCTCAGTCGGGCGATGATGCGCAATATCCGTCAAAACCTTTTTTTCGCTTTCGTTTATAACGCTCTCGGCATTCCAATCGCCGCCGGGTTACTTTATCCATTTTTTGGAATTTTACTCAGCCCGATTATCGCAGGCGCGGCGATGAGTTTTAGCTCGGTCTCCGTAATCGGCAACGCTTTGCGATTGCGCGGACAGAAACTTCGTGGATAACGCAAATTTCGGTTTGCTCAGAATTTGTAGGTTAACAAGAACAAGCAGAATACAAACCAAAAGCCACTGAGACGTCAAAACAGAAGGCGGCTTTATTGAGTGACAAGGCAAACAAACACAACGTTGATCCGAATATGTTTTCCAAGTAAAAAACCGTCAAGAAATGAGGGAAATTGTCATGGCAAAAGAAGAGGAACAATACAATGAAAGCGTATTCGAAGGAATTAAGCAGATTAACGAGATCGGACAGGAATATTGGTCCGCGAGGGAATTTTATCACGCTCTTGACTACAAAAACTGGCGCAAGTTTATCAATGTCGTTGCAAAAGCGCAGGAAGCGTGTACGAAGTCTGGTCTGACAGTTGAGAACCATTTTGTCCACGTGGACAAAATGGTCAAGATCGGGTCTGGCGCGCAGCGTAGGGTTGGTGATCTACATCTCTCGCGGTATGCATGTTATCTGATTGTGCAGAACGCCGATCCGTCCAAAGAAGTAGTTGCTCACGGCCAAACCTATTTTGCTGTACAGACACGCAAGCAAGAGCTTGGCGAACAACAGACTTTCGACCGCCTTAAAACAGAAGAACAGAAAAGGCTTTTCTTGCGCAGAGAAATGGCTGAACATAACAAAAAACTCGCGGACGCTGCTAAAGACGCCGGGGTCATCAGGCCAATAGAATATGCGGTCTTCCAAAATCATGGGTACATGGGGCTGTACAATGGCATGAATGCAAAAGAAATTCACGTGTACAAAGGCTTAAAGAAAAACCAGCAGATTCTCGATCATATGGGAAGTACAGAGTTAGCGGCCAATCTTTTCCGAGCGACGCAAGCGGAAGAAAAGCTCAGAAGAGATAAAATTAAAGGCAAAGCAAAAGCAAATAAAGCTCATTATGAAGTTGGAAAAAAAGTTCGGCAGACAATTCAGGAATTGGGCGGGACGATGCCGGAAGATTTGCCCGCCGCTGAAAGCATTAAAAAAATCGAAAAGCAAGACGGAAGGAAAATCGAGTAAGAAGACGTCGCTCTTGATTGGTAGAAGCGTATCGCGACTTAGCATCATATGAAAGCGACGATGCTATTATTATCATTCTGATAAATTGGAAATTTTTGAGCACAAATAGATTTCAAGTAGGACGTAAATGAAAAAACAGTTTATTGCTGCGATTGTCGTTTTTGGTTTAAGCATTGGCTGCGAAGTTGTCAAGGAATCGCCGTCGTTCGAGGTTAAACATGCCGGAGCCTTGCGTGACGTTATGCAGAAGGGCGACATAACCGCGAAAATAACATTGTCGGAAATTGAAAATCTTCCACATGTTTACGCTCTCGGCGCGGTTGAGAATTTGAAAGGCGAGATTTTTGTGTTTGACGGCAAGCCGTTTGTCGCAAGCGTCAAGGATTCGGTTTTGAAAATCGATAAAAACTTTTCAGGAAAAGCAAACCTGCTCGTCTATGCGCAGGTTGAGCAGTGGCAAAAAGTAAACATTCCGCCAGAGATTGGGTCCGTGAAAGCGCTTGAAGCGTTTGTGCAAGAAAAGGCGGCGGAATTGGGACTTGACGTTGAAGCACCATTTCCTTTTCTTCTGCGCGGCGAAGCGGCAAGAATCGAATGGCACGTCATCGATTGGCCTGAAGGCGACGTTGAGCATACGCACGCCAAGCATAAGACCAGCGGTTTAAATGGCGTGTTGGAAAATGATGCGTTTGACATTGTCGGATTCTATTCTAATAAACATCACGGCGTTTTTACGCACCACAGCACAAATATTCATTTGCATTTCAAGAACTCAGACGATACAGTTTCAGGTCACGTCGATGACCTTGCGTTAGACGGGCGACTTGTTCTTTATTTGCCGACGTCTCAGGATTAAATGGGAGCCCGGTTCCGACGGAAAAGTCTGCGCAAAGTGAATTAACTGACGTTACGCACTGCTTAAGATAGAATTTCGTAAGGCGTCTTTTGCACAAGCTGAGAACTGCTGTTTGAAACTGGAACTGCCCGAACCCCGAGGCGTTTGTTTCAGTCATTTCCGCGCAGGCGGGAATCCAGGGGACACACGCCATTTTCTGGATTCCCGCCTGCGCGGGAATGACGTAGAAGCACTGTTTTGATTGAATCGCTATGTTATTAAGCGGCGCGTAACATCGGCAAATTAAGCCTGAATATTCATCGATTTTTCATCATTCACCAAGGGAAAAGCAGCATGAGCACAGAGGAAAGAACGGCGAAATTCAGTCAGGTTGGCGCAGACGTCAAAAACATGAACTTGTTTTCCCGAACGTTTTTAAGTCTGCAAGACAAGGGTTTAAGACGCACCTTTCAAAGCGTTGCCAGTATCGTTGAAGACGTTTTTTTTGAGTTTCGGTACGGCGTTAAAACGCTTCAGGAAAAGACGCTGGACGAGCTTGAAATCGACGGCGAGAATCTGGATGACAGCGAAGATTATATGGCAACGAGAGGCAGGCCTTTTTGTAAATTGATAGAGTCGTTGGATCTGCCGCGAGATAGCGTTTTCGTCGACCTGGGTTCGGGCATGGGCAAAGTGTTGATGCTAACTGCCGGTTATTCTTTTGCGGAAATTAAAGGCATAGAATTTTCCAAAGAACTGTGTGAGATCGCCGAAAAGAACCTTACGAGCTTCAAGAAGCGAAGCGGCAAAGGTGAAAACGTGGAAATTATTCATACCGACGCCGCGAAATATGAAATGACCGGCGGCGAAAATGTGTTTTTTCTGTACAATTCTTTTCATAAAATCGTGCTTCAAAAAGTCCTGCAAAACCTAAAGGCGTCTTTGGAAGAACGTCCTCGGAAGGTCTGGCTTTTGTATAGCAACGCAAAGGACGCGGCGTTTGTCGAAAGCGACGGGCTTTTTCGCAAGGAAAGGCGCTTTACTTACGGCGGAAGCGATTTTGATATTTTTACAACCGAAAGCAATTAGTGCTTTATCATAAATTCATCGTAACCGTTCAGTATTACAAAACCTCGGAGTGCAAAACTTTAGTTTTGTAAATGAGATTCTGCTCTTCTCGAAGCTGAAGCTTTGCACTCTGTTTTCGTAGACTGAATCGTTGCAATTTATCTCATTAACTTGTTGAATTTGGAGGAAACCAAATGAAAAAAATCTTGATGTTCGGACTCGCGCTGAGTCTCGCGGCTTTTGGCTGCGGCGGCGAAAATGCGGAAGGCGATCACGCTGACCACTCTCCCGAAGGCGAAGCGCAAGAAGTTAAAATGGCCGGTTTTGTCGATGTGGAAATTTCCGTACCGACAATCCAGTGCGGCAGCTGCGCCAGCAAGGTCAAGGAAGGCTTGGAGATGGTGGACGGTGTTGAGAAGATCGAAGTTGACGAAGAAGCGAAAATCGCCAAAGTCAGCTTTGACAAAGCCAAAACCAACTTGGCCGCGCTTGAGCAGGCAATTGCCGCCGAAGGCTACGACGCCAACGAAACGAAGCGCGATATGGAAGCCTACGGCGAACTGGATTCGTGCTGCCAAATCCCGGAAGAAGGCGAGGACAACGAACATTAATCTCTGTCAAACAATCCGCCGGGCGCAAACCCGGCGGATTGTATTTGAAACAACGCTCCCTAACCCCAAAAAGACCGCGACGAATAAAGACCAACTTTTTTTAATTTGCCCTGAATATTGATGCATCGCCGTTCATTCTTGACATTCACATTGATCGGCTTAATTGGCTGTAAATCTCCCTCACCGACAGTTCCGCCGGACGAAATTACCCCGCCGGATTCTCTCAACACGCTTCAAAATATCGCGAAAACGCCGGAAGACTGCCAAACATGTCACCCAAATCATTTTGCGGAATGGCAGGCGTCCATGCACAATTATGCGTTTGTCGATCCAATTTTTTTCAAATTGAACGCTTTGGGGCAGGAACGATCCGCGGGAAAACTCGATCAATTTTGCATTAGCTGCCACAGTCCGTTTGCCAGCGCGCTGGGCGAAGCGCCGCCTGATTTTCAATTTCAAAATCTTTCCTCGCTTGCGCGTCAGGGCGTCGGTTGCGACGTTTGTCATATGATGAAATCAAGCACTCGCGGCCGGGGGATTGATGAATTTCATCTCGACGGCGCGCGCCGCGGGCCGCTCCAAAACCCGCAGGAAAACGCCTTCCACGCCTCGGTTTTTGACCGCAATTTTTTACTTTCCGGCGTCTGTTCCGGCTGCCATGACGTACTTGGCCCGGACGGTTTCAAGTTGGAAAACACCTCGTCGGAATGGGACGCCAGCGAGTACGCGATTATGGCGATAGAATGTCAGGATTGCCATATGCCGACCTACAGCGGGCGCGCCGCGACGGACGGTCCCTTGCGCGACAACCTGCATCGTCACAATTTCATCGGAGTGGACGTGCCGCTGGTTGATTTTCCCGGCCGCGCCCAAACTATCGAAAAAGTCGGCGCACTGCTCAAAAACGCTGCGACTTTGGAGGTGGAAGCGCCCGGCGCCATTCATCGCGACGAAGAGTTTGCGATCAAAGCGACGATCATTAATGATTTTACCGGTCACAATTTGCCGAGCGGAACGATTTTCGAACGGCAAATGTGGCTCGAAGTTGTTTTGCATGACGCAGCTTCCGGGGATACGCTCATGGCCTCCGGGACGCTGGACGACAACGGCGATTTGCGGGATCATCACAGCGAATTTGTGACCTCGCGCGCGGCGGAACTGGATTCGAGTCTGACCGTTTTTCGCGGAACGGCTTTCCGGAACGGTCAGGAAACGCTCTTCTTTTGGGAAGCCGATTCAATCGCCGACGAAACCATCCCGGCTTTTCAGTCACGAACGGCCGAGTACAGATTCAAAGATTTACCTGAGCACGGTCAGCAATTGCGGCTTTCGGTGCGCCTCTTGTTTCGTGCATTCCCGCCTTATTTGCTGCGAGCGATCGATGAGAACGAGCTTATTTCTGAACTGCCGATATTTGAGATGGAAGTGTTCTCCGCAACCATCCAGGTTGAAAATTGATGAAAGAAGCGCGCTTTTTTACTGGCCTGTTCATTCTCGTGTTTTTGGTTGCCGAAGGATTTTCCCAGCGATTCTCTTTTCAGCGCGAAATCAATCCTTTCCCCGTCAGAAGTGGCGACGGAAGCTTGCTGAAATTGCCTGCGCTCGGCGGTTTAAACAGCCCGAAACCGCAATTCGTTGACATCGATCTTGACGGCGATTTTGACCTTTTCGTCCAGGAAGAATTTACCGACGCTCTTATTTTTTTTGAAAACGTCGGCGAGCCGGACTCGCCGAAATTTTCCTGGCGCACGGATCAATGGTTGGGGATGAACACTGGGTTTTGGTATCGATTCACAGACGTCGACAACGACGGCGACCCCGATCTTTTCACGGACGGCGAGGGCAGAGGCGCGATGCGGTTTCGCCGCAACGACGCGACGACGGGAGCCCCGGTTTTTGTGATTGTCACGGACTCGCTCGCGGACGTCGACGGGGCCGGCATTGAAGCGGAAGCGCAGAGCGTGCTGGATTTCGGCGACGTCAATTGCGACGGTTTGAAGGATTTGTTTATCGGCAAGCAGAGTGGAGAAATCAAATTTTATGAAAACACCGGGATCGGTGTAGACGGCGCGCCGCAGTTTAAGCTGATTTCCGAGCGTTATCAGGATTTGCTCATTACCAACGCCGCCGCACCAAAAACCGTCTTGAACGCAGTCGGGGCGCACGGCGCAAATGCGATCCAGCTTGTCGATTTTGATCGTGACAACGACATGGATTTGTTCTGGGGCGATTTCTTCTCTCAAAGCTTGTATTTCGTCGAGAATTCGGGGACGTGCGAAGCGCCTGAATTTGCCATTGCTTCAACTTTTTTTCCGCTGGAAGACACGCTCATCACCGGTGGTTTCAACGTGCCGCAATTTGTCGATATTGACGCGGACGGGGACGTCGACTTATTCAGCGGCGTTGGCGTCGGGCTGCGTTTTTCCATCAACAGTTTCGTCGAAAATCTTTATTTTTTTGAAAATACCGGCGCGGCGACAAGCCCGAGATTCGTTCGAAAAACAAGCCAATTTCTCGAAGCGTTTGATATTGGCGACAACAGCGTTCCGGCGCTGGTTGATATCGACGGCGACCAGGATTTAGACCTGTTTTTGGCCAATAACGTGGACGTTGGAAACGAAGGGGAAAGCGGCAGGATTTATTTCCTCGAAAATGAAGGTTCGGCGCAGTCGCCAAGCTTTGTGCTGCGGAGCCGAAACTTTTTTGAAGTTGAAGTTGGCTTTGGCGCGGCTCCAACTTTTGTTGACATTGACGCGGACGGCGATCCAGACCTTTTTGCCGGCAACGTCTCCGGTAAGACGCTCTTTTTTGAAAATACCGGTTCGCCGACAACGCCGCTTTTTGTCGGAAGCGGAGAATTGCCCGAGGATTGGGGCAAAATCAGAGACGTCGGCACAAACAGCGCACCGACGTTTGCGGACATTGACAACGACGGCGATTTTGATCTTTTTATCGGCGAATTGCGCGGTAACGTGAATTTTTACCGCAACGACGGAATGCCGCAAGCGCCTGCTTTTGTTGAGATTACGGAAAATCTGGCGGAGATTGACGTCGGCGAGCACAGCTTCCCGCATTTTGCAGACATTGACGACGATGACGATCTCGACCTGATTCTCGGCCAAAAAAATGACGTCATTCATCTGTTCGAAAATATCGGCGCTCCGACAAGCTTCGAGTTTGCCGCAGGAACAATCCTGCCAATCCAAACGATGAATCGCCCGACGCCCGTACTCGGCGATCTTGACGGCGACGGCGATCTCGATTTGCTTTCCGGCGGCATTCGCGGCGGGTTCATGTTTTTTAGAAATGAACGCATCGCCTCAAATCTAGAGGAAATCCCAAACCAACCGAGCTCGCTTGCTTTGTTGCGAAATTACCCGAATCCGTTCAATCCAACGACGACCATTGAATACGAATTTTCAAAAAATGATTTGAACGTCACGGCTCGGATTTCAATTTTTAATATTAATGGCCGCCTGTTGCAGCGGAAGGCATTGGCGGCAAAAAAAGGGGTGAATCGAGGAAAATTTATCTGGGACGCGGGAAAGCGTTCATCCGGCAGCGGCGTGTTTTTCGCCGTTCTTGAAACCGGCGAAACGCGGGTTGTCAGAAAAATGGTTCTTTTGCATTAAACCGGACAGTGCGCCCGTTTGAATACATGGGGCGTTTCGTGCTTGGGCATACAATAAGTAGCTAATGTTAACCCAAGTTGTGACCGAAGATCGTGTAGCGGAGTGCAAGGCTTGCCTTGCAAAGTCGCTGAAGACATTCTCAGTTCGCATCCAGTATCTGCGCACGTTTTTTCAACGGGCTGGATGAAAAGCAAAGCAAGCTTTGCACTCCGTTCCCACGTCACAATACTCGGTCACAACTTGGGTTAATGTTACGCGCGGCAACGCAAAAAATGGAGCGCAAGGCTTGCCTTGCAATTCCGCCAACGGTTTTTTTCAAGATTTGCGTTCTGAGTTTGCCGTTGTTTCCCTGTGGGCAGAGCGAGCTTTGCACTCCTTGTTTGTTAAAAGCGGTGCATGACTTTAGCAAGCAGGGGCGCGGCGAACCGCGTTCCTGCTGTTTGGGGCTTCGGAGTTAGAGCATGGTGTCCTTACCAATTCGACGGCCGCGTCGCCGCTTGGGCGGGTAGCGTTTCGGCGGCGTTTGCTTTGATTCCTCCAAAGCGATTTTGAAGCTCGCCGGAGAATGCAGCACGAAAATAATCGGCTGCGAAGTAACGACTTTTACCGATTTCGGCGCACAGCCTTTCTCCGTGCATTCCACGACGGCAGGTTCAATCGCAATGGATTTTCCGCTTGGCGGCTCAACGTGAATTTCGCCTTTAAAATCTCGACCGTTCGTCATGGCGTATTTTCCGCGACGAACCGGAGAAAACATGAAGACGTCGCCTTTGTTGAGCTTGCGACTGTCGAAAACAACCACCTTTTTCTTACCTTCATACCGAAAAAGAACGACCGAATAACCGCCCTTGCCGCTCGGCACATAGAAAAACACCGGCTTTTTGTATTGCACGTGAAAAGCTTCGTCACCGCCGGTAATCCTGCGGTCGACAATCGCCTGCAAATCAATCTGACGATTCGAACCCTCGGTTTTTTCTTCAACAACAAGATCGAACAAGCCGACGGTTTCCTTGCCGCAAAGTACGACCCCGTTGTACTTGCCAAGCTCCGCGGGCGTATGCGCGACGGTCACGAGGGGCGTCAAGGCTTCGCTTGTCCACGAAGTTTGGGTGAACAAATATTTGTTTAATCTTAAGCTCATGGTTACGCCTCCTGAATGTCTGCTTCAATAATCATTTCTTTATCGTTGACGCGTGCGCCGACGTATTCAATTGGAATCCTGACTGGTATTTCCGGGCCGTCCGCCGGCATCACTTCCATCGGGTCGTCAATTTTGAGCAGGTCGAACTTATCAGCGAACAGTTTAACCAGCAAATTATCGATGCCCAACTCAATGCCAAGCGCATCGAAAACGAGATCCTTGAACCACTCGCCGACATCATCGCCGAAGTCCAAAATCGCGCGAATCGCATCGGAAACAATGTCAAATGCGTCTTCGACAACGTCCGGCAAACCGAGCGCGTCTACGACGAATTCAATAGCGTCGTCGATCAAATCTCCAATAGTGTCGGAAATGTCGATGATATCGATGTCGACCGGGCCGTGCAGGTCAAGCTCGACCAGCCATTTGTTGCCCGCCGGATTTGTGCCGTAGTAGACCTTTGGACGCAAATCCATGCTCAATTCCGAAGTAAAGGCCGTCGGCAAATTGATCGGGATCGTAATGTCGTTTTCGCCTTCAAAAAAGCACCATTGCGGCGTGCACTCGCCGCCGACAAACGGCACCCAATCCGGCGCGCAAATTTTGAAGGGCGGGAGACAAATTTTGGGTAAATCAATGTACAACTTAACCTGGAGCTTGTCCCATTTTATGTCCAGCTCGTCGATAGCGATGATGTTGGTATTTTTGAAATCGATGTTGCCGCCGTCGAGATGAAATTTCACGTGAGCGTCCGCCTTTAAAAAGCTGGAAATCACGTTGCGCTTCTCGACTTTGATGTCAAACGTGGTGTTGTCGCGCAGTGAGTTGAAGACTCTGACGAAAACGTCTTCGGAAAGCGCGGCAGTCAAATGTGCGGGGCCGGTACGAACGCGCGGACGAATGGTCTTGTTGAATTCCGGCTCCGGTTCTTCAGGGGCGTCGTCGCCGCCTTCTTCAACCACGATCTGCGGAATATCAACGTCGAATTCATCGAGATTGATAAACGCTTTCATCTGGTCTTGTTCAAAAGCCGGATTGTTCGGCGCTGTTGTGGAAGCTGCGATTTTGAACGATGCAACGTCGCCGACTTCGAACAAGCGGAACATCGCATTGCTGACCATTTCGTTGACTTGCGGGAAAATCACGTGATTGACCACGAGCAAAGCGTAGCATTCGATGCTGTTTTCAAGACCGACAGGAGCCAAGTCAACAATCTCAATATCGTCCAGTTTCAGGCTGACGTGTTGACTGCCGACAGGGCCTTTGATTTCGCCTTGCCCGACAGCGACAAGGTCGAGGCAGAAGCATTCAAGCTTGGAAGTCGGGAAAACGTGTTGGCGCGGGAAGAAAAAGTCGAGCGGGTTCAGTTGAGCTCGGCTGGCTTCAACGGCTCGTGACGAAAGGTCGCTTCGATTTTGAAAACCGGCGACGGCGTTAGCAGGGGCGGCAACCGCTGTTTGCCTTGTTGTGTGCGCGGTTTGTCCGGAACTTACAAATTGCGCTTTTTGCACATTAGCGGAAAATTGATTTGGGAATTGAGAACGCTCTTTTCTCCGGTCAAAGGCCAGTTTGTCGTGAAAGCGAATTTCATCGAAAACGGCGTCAACAAGCGGACGGCTCGAGCGGGTCGGGCAGCCAAGACCGCCGCAGCCGCGAGCGCGGAATGAGAACCGTTGTTGTTTCAAGGGCGGGTTTAATTCTTTCGGCAAATCGATCACGTTGCCGGGGTGGAATTCGATTTCAAGATCGGCGAGTTGAAATGCGTAATTTAGGGCGAATTGATCCGCGCCAAAAAGCGGGATCGGCGGTTGCACGGTGACAAACTGCGTCACGCCGGGCGCCGGGTTGATTTTTTCACAAAGCAGATCGGGCTTTGCTTGAATCAACGCCGTGCCGTAGTTAAACAACGACGGGCGCTGGCGCATGACGTGTTTGATAACGGAATTTATGCCGCCTTCGTGAATCGCGGCATAAAAATCGGAATGATCTGTCAGGGCCATAATTTCTCCTGAGTTATTTTGGTAGTTTAACGGCTTTTCAACGCCGCGTTGCGCATTTCTGGCGAGTAGACCCTGACAGGGCTCAGAGCTCTGTCAGGGTTAAAAGGCGAATCGCTTTCTATTTTCATAACGGCGCGCATGTCGCGGCTCTAATCGGGAATGAAAACCTGAAGGAAAAAACTTCCCGCTTTTTTTATTTTCGGCGCTTCGCGGAGTAGTGTTTTAGCCAATTACTTTCGTTCTTGAGATTGGGCTTTTCTGCCGTAATCCAGGCGGTCATCAGTGGTGAGAACAGGGAAATTCGGCACGACGATGGGGAAGGGGGCGTTGCGCTGAGTCACGAACATATCGATGCGAGTGAGCTTTATCTGCTCGAAAGCATCGGTGTTGATTTCGATTTTTGGCGCATACTTGGTTTGCAGGCTGTCGATGAGCGGATCGAGGTTTGTTTTGATGACGTCGAGGTGGTTTTGGGCATACTCTGCGAGCTTGCCTTTTTCCTGTAAAAAGCGATTTTGAGCATAAAGCGCGGCCAGATTGTCGCGCCACATATTGAAATTTCTTTGCACGATCGGCGCCTTGTCGTAGCCGCGCTTGTAAGCTTCTTGCGTCACAAAACGGTCGCGCACCATATCGACAATCGCTAACTTGAATTGCTCGGCGAATTCGCCTTTCGGGATGCGGCGTTTTCGGAAAACCAATGGCCGCCGTCGCATTTCGCGCTCAAAATCGGCTACGGTCCAGATTTCTCCGGCAACGCGAAAAAGCGGCTGGTTTTGTAGATTGTCAACTTGGCCGCCGAGGTTTTCGAGCAAAACTTCATTTTTGGCCTCGCTCCAAAGAGCTGAGTTGAGCGCTTCTTTTTTCTGTTCATTCATGCGCAAATAATAGGGGCCGACGACATTGACCAACGCACGAAAAGTGTAGGGCATAAATTCAATTTTCTTGCCGCGCATAATTTCGGAAACGACGCCGTCCCACGTTTTGGCCGCTTTTCTTTCCTGCAGCCACGTTTTGCCGTCTTCCCAGCGCTGTTGAGCGTCGGCGTTGGAGACGGCGGCGCGTTCCATCCAAGCCATCACCTTAAGGACTGTAAACCGATTTTTTTCAAATTCAATCGGCCCGATAACGTCGTTTTTGTCCGGCTTTTGAGCGTAGAGTACGTTCAGAACAGCATCGTGCTCGGCGCTATTGAGACTGATTTCCCGCTCAGGGACTTTTTCGTTGTTACCGCTCAGTTGTGCATAAACCGAATCGAAAGAAACTTGCGCCGTCAATTGTTTTTGCACTTCCGCCGCCGCCGAACTGTCCTGCAGAGAAAACCACGCCACGCGATAAGTGCGCCCGGCGGTGGAAAACACGGTTTTGATTTCATTCGTGTCCGCCGTCGATTTTTCGAAGGCGGCCTGGTGATAGAACCATTGCCGCATTGCCTGCTCTTTCCGGCCTGCGAGATAGTCCTGAAATTCTTCGTTTTCCGCCAGGTAGGGATCGTTTTCAGCTTCGAGCGCCAAGAGCTTCTCAGCGACCAATGAGTTGAGTATAATCTTTCGATGAATGTAATTGTCGCCTTTGGCGTACGCGGGGCGAATGGTGTATTCCGCGCGCCGGATAAATTCGTTTTGCGAAATTGTCTTGTCGCCGATGCGAGCGATAATCGTTTCTTGCGGCTCGGGAATTTCTTCGTCTGCGAGCTGGCAGGCTAAAAACAAAACGGGTAAGAATAGAATAGCGGCGAGTAGAAGAACGACGTTTTTGAACATCAATTTTAGCTCTGGAAAACATTTTTTTGACGGTAAGGCCAAGAAGCCGTGTAAACAAGAATCCCGGCAATTGCAATTCTGAACAGCCAAATCAATGAGACGAACCCGCCCTCGGAAATGATCGGCGAACTTTCCGCCTCAAGCCATTTTTGCAGGACACCAACGCCGACTTCATAAAACAGCCACATCACCAGGATGAAAAATGAGTAAGTCCCGACGGTTAGCAGCGTTCCTTTTGCTCCGCGCCAGGTAAAAGTCCAAATCGAAGAATAGCTGGCATCTTCTCGACCGGCGCTGGCGAAGCCTAGCTTTTTGGCAAGGAAGTGGTAGTGCGAAGCGACGGATTTTCCGGTAAAAAGCGCGTAGCCCGCAAGCAGGACAACAATGAAAGGAAAAAGCTGCACCATTTGTTCAACGGAAACCATGCCTTTGATCCACTCCGGCAGAATTTTTTCCATTTCCGCACGCAGCGCCGCCAGCTTCTTTTCTTTGTCACGAATCGCCGGAGAGTTTTGCAGGCGTTCAATTTGTTTGCGTAAATCCCGTTTCTTGCGTTGCAGGTCTTGTATCGCGCCGTTAACGGCGTTGTCAAAAGATCTTAGCCGTCTGTTCAAATCGTAGGTCAAGTCATTGATCTCGGCTTCTTTACTCTCGATCGTTCGGTACCAGCGCCGCCCCATGTTTTTATTCACCCAGGAATCCAGCGCTCCCGGCAGCGCCGCCATTTGTTGTGCAAGATCGGAGATTTCAGCTTGTGCGGCGATTGAATCCGTGGTAAAACGCGCCAATGGCGTCAGAACCGATTTTTTAACTTGGGCGGCAACGGAATCCACCGTCGCATCAGCCTCACGCTGGTACGTGTCCCAATCCGCGCCGCCTTGCGCGTTGATATGGCGATAGCGTTGCTTTAAGTTTTCAATTCTCGCGTTCCAGGGCTTTGCCGTAATCGTTGCTTTAACTTGCGCCAGCTCTTCCGTCAAGTCGTCCAGCGGCGCAAGCGAGGCTTCGACTTCTTTGGCCTGGCTGCGTAAAAGATCAATTTCTTGCTGTAATTTCGCGCGTGCGCCAATATCTTCAGAATAGGGCGTCAGCACATTTACCAAAATCACGCCGCCAAAAAGCAGCCCGCTAAAAACGATACGCTTGACGTGTTTGGTTTTGTCTTCCCACAGCTTTGTGTGGCGCTCAATTTGAAATTCTTCCGTCATTCTTACGGTCTCTCCCTTCTTCAGCCTTATTGGATCAGCAGCATTTTCCGTTGCTGGATTTTGCCGCCGGCCTCCAATTTGTAAAAATAGACTCCGGAAGCGGCTTTTGCCTGTCGTGCGTCACGGCCGTCCCAAACCGCCGAATGTTCTCCGACGTGAAGATCCCGTTCCACGAGTGTGACCACTTCTTTCCCCGCGACGTCAAAAATGCGTAGCGTTACCGGGCCCGGCTCCGCGATTGAGTAGCGAATCTCCGTTTGAGGATTGAACGGGTTCGGATAATTTTGAAAAAGCGCGAAACGCTTGGGCTGCGAGCCGGCGTCATCAATTGAAGTCGCGGTTTTTAGCTCAAAATCCATGCTGTTGATGTTCAGCTTGCCGTTGACGAATGTCAGGGTTAAAACATGCGTTCCAGCGGGCAGTTCGACGTCTTCCGCTGTGATGGAAGTCCAGGATTGCCAGCCGCCGGTCGACGAAACGTTCAAAATCGGCGACGCTACAAGCCCGTCGAGGCGCAGGAAAAAGAGTGCGCCGCCCGGTTCGCTGGCCACGCGAAACGTTACGTCGTAAATGCCTTCCTGCTCGATTTCGACGGTATAATTGACCCATTCGCCGGGGTCGATCCAACCGATATTGTAAACCGCGCCGTCCGGGTCGTCACTCACTTGTAAATCAACGCCGTCGTTGCGCAGCGCCCAGCCGGTGTTCCACGGGGTGAAATTGTTGACGTTGTTGCGGCCTGCGTGCATGTCGTAGTAGGCGACGCCGTTTGTGCCGTAATCAAAGTCAGCGCAATCGATTGTTCCTGGAATAACATTTTCAATGAAAGGCTTGGTTTTAACGCCAAATTCCGGGTCGAGCAATGCGGCGAGAACGTCCGGGCGGCGTTCGCATTTGTCAAGCGCGAGATTATCCGCCATCTCAAACAAGGCGTCACGGGCGAAGCTTTGGGACGGGCGGCTAATCCTGCCGTTCCAATAATCGAGCACACTTTGGTAGCCCGCTTCGATTGGGGAAGAAAGCGGGCTGGTGATGGTCGCGACCTTTTTGTGCGTCCACCAATTCCAGCCGATTTCTTCGTTTTCCATCAGCTTGACGACTTCATGAAACCACGGGTTCGAATTCTCTCCGGACTCGCCCAGCCACAGCGGCACGTTCCATTGGCCGCGAATGTTCAGCAAGTACTGGATGGTCGCTTTTCCCGGGTCGTTCCAGTATTTGTGGAATGCGTAGACGATGTTTTCGCCGTAAAGCGTCGGCGGCGTGAGCAGGTTAAAATCAGTGGCGAAAAAATTGCCTTCAATAAACAAAATGTGATCGGAATCAACCTCGCGAATTGCATTGGCGATGCGAATATAGAGATCGCGCAGTTCGAGATTTGAATGACCTTCCGGCAGGACGGGTTCGTTCAAAAGATCGTACCCTGCAATCCAGGGTTCGTCAGCATAGCGTTCCGCAATCTTACGCCAGATTTCAACTGTGCGATCCTGGTTTTCGGTTTCCGTCCAAAGCCTCGCTTCGCCGTCACTGTCGCTGATGTTGAGATGATTTTGAGCGCCGGGCGCAGCGTGCATGTCCAGAATCAACCAAAGCTCGTTTTTTTTGCACCATTCCAGCATATTGTCGAGATAAGCAAAGCCTTCTTCCAAATAAACGCCAGGCTGGTCTTTGGGCGAAAGAATTTCGTAGTGAAAAGGCAGGCGGATGGAGTTAAAACCCCAGCGCGCAATCAAATCGACGTCTTCTTCCGCGACATAGTTTTGACGATAGCGCCGGTAAAACTCCGCCGCATCCTCTTCGCCAATGAGATCGACGATCATGTTGCGAATCGAGGTCGGCGATCCTTCCCCCGGCGTTTGCAGCATATAGCCTTCTTCCATCAGCCAGCCGCCAAGGCCGAGCCCTCGAAAAACCACCGTATTCCCGTCTTCATCGATAATGTTTTTGCCGTCGACTTTGAGGAGTTGAGCTTGTAATATTTGAGCAGGAAGAAGCAGACCAAAAACGACGGCGACAATCGATTTTTTAAAAAAAGTTTTGAGTGTGGGCATGGTTTAAAATGAGGACGAGTCGGTTAGTTGGATGGGGCGTATTGCAACACACGCCCTCAGTTGAAAACGATTAAAATAAGGAGTCTATAGAAAGGGCTGCGTCCGGGAAAGCTGAAGGCGCGAGACGGTCATTTTCAGAAAAAATTGTTCGGGATTGGAATTCGCCTTCCGACGGATTGCGAAAAACATGCACGACTCGGGCTGTGAGATCGACAATCCAGACCTCGGGGATTCCAGTCTTGGCGTAAAGCGGAATTTTGACAAACATATCTTTTTCGAGCGATGAGTCCGCGACTTCGACGAGAAGAAAAACGTCGCTTGCCTTGGGATGCAAAGATTGATAAAAATCGTCTTTCAGTCGGAGCAGCGCCAAATCCGGCTCTGGCTCAGAGTAGTCATCCAGCCGAATAGGACTTTGAACACGGACAATAGCGTCGACTTGAGTTTGGCGGTTAAAAAATCTGTTCAGAAAATCAACAACGCTTGCATGATAACTGCCCGCCGGACTCATTTGGACAACCTCCCCATCCAGTAATTCTACTTTATCATCCGCGGCGAGAATGCCGGTTTCCGCCATTTTATAATAATCGTTGACCGTAAACAATTGTCTTGCTAATGTGACTGCCATAAGTTGCTCCGCGTTTTCATACTTTAAAAAAGAGTATTAACGGGAAGATGGATATCAGGAAAAGAAACCGGCGCGAGACGGTCATTTTCAGAATAAATCGCCCGAGATTGATATTCGCCGTCCGACGGATCGCGAAAAACATGCACTGTTCTGCTGCTTAAATCGATGATCCACGCTTCGGGGACAAGCGCTTTGGCGTAAAGCGGAATTTTGACATACAAATCTTTATCCAGAGACGAATCCGCGACTTCGACCAAAAGATGAATTTCTTCAGGAATCGGCAAGGAGGCTTTGTAATGATCGTCGCGGTAGTGGAGCAGCGCGACGTCCGGTTCCGGCGCGGAATAAGCGTCCAGCCGCACTGGATTTTGAATGCTCACAGTCGCCAGATTCTGCAAGTTCAAGAAGAAATGCTGCGCTAAAGTATTGATGCAGCCGCTATGGTAACTTCCTGCCGGACTCATTTTAAGAATCTCCCCATCAAGTAATTCTACTCTGTCGTCCGAGTCCAAAATGCCGGTTTCGGCCATTTTATAATAGTCGTCAACCGTGAATAATTGTCGTGCCAGCGCAACCGCCATGATTCGCTCCGTAAAAATTGCCTTTAAAACAACACGCCCAGAGAATATGCGTGCGTTTTACCGAGAACGCCGACGCCGCGATAGGCGTAATCGATTTTGAGACCGAGATTATTCAGGAAGTTCAATTCAATGCCGCTACCGAGGCTGAGGCCAAACTCAGACTCTTCCATAAACAATGCCTTGTAACCTCCGCGCAAATAGAAGGCGCCTGTTCCAGGAATTTTCAAGCCGTATTCAGCCCCGACGTTGACCGATTCGCTGTTATTGTTCGGGTGCAGCGCGTCCACCGCCAACGTAATGCGCTGATTGCCCATCACAATCGGGTTAACCGAAGCGCCGATACGGAAAATGAGCGGCAGTTCCCACGATTGCAGTTGAAATTGCCCCGGGGTGTCGCGGAAGTTTCCTTGCTCGTCCGGCAGAATATCGATGGGATTTAGGAGATCTATGCCGTCATACTTCATGCGCGTGCCATAATTGGAAATGCTCATGCCCAGCGTGAGGCCGTTATTGCGGTCAGCGTCGGGGGAGAAAAATTTGGTTTGGACGAGAACGCCGAGATCGAGCGCCATGGCGCTGGCTTTTAAGTGCCAAATGCTGGAATTGACGAATTTCATCGATGCGCCAAACGAGAACCATTGCGCCAGTTTGCGAGAGAAGGACAGGGAAGCCGCAAAATCATTTGCGCTAAAAAATTCGCCGGTGCCGTCCTGCTCGCGAACGTTGGTCACTTCCATTTCGCCGTAGTTGGTGTAAAACAAGCTAAAGGAAAGCGTCCCGACGTCTTCGAGCACAAGTCCGACGCCGGTAAATGACGTACCGATGTCCGCGATCCATGGCTGGTAAAAAAACTGCGCCTCGTTTTGCTGCATGTAAGCCAGCCCGGCCGGGTTCCAATAAACCGACGACAGGTCTCGCGCCATGCTTACGTAGGCGTCGCCCATGGCATTGCCCGCCGCGCCTAAACCAATTTCCAGAAAGTTCGCCGTCGTCGTGCCGACGCGAAATGGTTTTTGCGCTTGTACCGTGGAGACTGCAAATAAAACAGTCGTTGCTAAAATGAGCTTAAGCCAGAATTTTTTGTGCATGGCGACAGCCTTTGATGGGTTCGGGTTTGGTTGAGTAGCGTTCGATTCCAGTTTCTAAACGATTCTTCGAAAGAAACGCTTTTCGCTGTTCAAAGCAAGTCATATCATGACAAAACGGAAGACTTCTCGGGATGGATGGTGCAAAGGATAAATTTTGATGCAGGCGTCTCGCTGCCGTCTGCAAAATGATTGATCGGGACGAGTACGTTTGCTTCTGGAAAGTAAGTCGCAATACAGCGGCGAGCAATGTTAAAAGGCGTAAGAATGAACCGTCTCGCCTCCCGTACTTCCCCTTGAAAATGGCTGCGCAAATCAACGATCTGCCCTGCTTCGAACCCTGCGGCGCGCAAATCTTCCGGGTTAATCAGCACCACGCGGCGTTCATTAAAAATGCCGCGATAACGATCATCCAGCCCGTAGATCGTTGTGTTGAATTGGTCATGACTGCGAATGGTCGTCATGATGAATTCATCGTCTTTTAACTCATTTTTCGGCAGCGGGTTGACAGTGAAATGCGCCCTGCCGCTCGGCGTGTTGAATCGCCGTTCGCGTGCACCGTTCGGCAGATAAAACCCGCCCGGTTTGCGAACGCGTTCATTATAATTTTCAAACCCGGGAACGCACGCTTCGATTTTATCGCGAACCGCGTCATAATTTGCAGCCAGTGCTTCCCAAGCCACTTTTGACTTCCTGCCGAGGGTCGTCGCAGCCAATCGGGCGACAATTTGGGGCTCGCTCAACAAATGCGCGGACGCCGGCTCCAGCCGTCCCTGCGATTTATGCACGATTCCCATCGAATTTTCCACGCTCACAAATTGCTCATCACCTTCTTGCAGGTCGATTTCAGTGCGTCCAAGACAAGGCAAAATGAGCGCAGTCTTGCCATGAACAAGATGGCTGCGGTTGAGCTTGGTGGAAACATGCGCCGTTAAATTGCAGCGCCTGAGCGCTGCTGCGGTGAATTCCGTGTCCGGCGTTGCCGAGAGAAAATTGCCGCCCATCGCAAAAAAAACTTTTGCCGATCCGTCGTGCATTTTTTTGATCGCCGGAACCGTGCTAACGCCGTGATCGCGCGGCGGATCAAAACCGAATATCTCCTGCAACTTATCGAGAAATTCCGGTTTGGGCTTTTCCCAAATTCCCATCGTGCGGTCGCCTTGCACATTGCTGTGTCCGCGCACTGGACAGGTTCCAGCGCCAGGTTTGCCTATCGAGCCTTTGAGCAAAAGCAGGTTGACCAGTTCCTTGATATTTGCCACGCCGTTTTTGTGCTGCGTTAAGCCCATTGCCCAGCAAATAATTATTTTGTCGTTGTTAATCAAAAGCTCGGCGGCTTCGCGAATTCGCGCTTCGGGTACGCCGCATTGATCCAGCAATTCAAGGAATTTCTGCCCCTTGAGATCAATGAGAAGATCATCGAAGCCGACACAGTGCTCTTTGATAAAATTGTGATCAAAAACGGTCCGGGGATTCATCTCTTCAGCGCGCATCAGCAAAATCATCAACGCCTTAGCCAGCGCAACGTCGCCGTTGAGACGCACTTGCAAAAAAACGTCGGTGAGCTGCATGCCGCCGGTTACATAATCTTTTAAGTGTTGCGGATGTTTGAAGCGCATCAACCCGGTTTCGGGGATGGGGTTGACGGTGATGATTTTACCGCCGTTCCGTTTGCATTTTTGCAAAGCCGTCAACATGCGCGGGTGGTTCGTACCAGGATTTTGCCCGATGACCATGACGACTTCGGCCTGATGCAAGTCTTCCAGCGTCACCGAACCCTTGCCAATGCCCAGCGTCTGTGTTAGCGCTTGACCGCTGGATTCGTGACACATGTTCGAGCAGTCCGGCAGGTTGTTTGTCCCAAAATGGCGGACAAAAAGCTGGTAAAGAAACGCCGCCTCATTGCTCGTGCGTCCGGAAGTGTAAAAGATCGCTTCGTCCGGCGTATCGAGCGCATTTAATTCTTGCGCAACGCGAGCAAAAGCGGCTTCCCAGGAGATGGGTTGGTAGTGCGTCGCTCCGGCGTGCAAAATCATCGGGTGCGTCAAACGGCCCTGCTTGCCCAGCCAAAAGTCTGACTGCTCCGCCAATTCCTGCACCGAATATTTCGCAAAAAAGTCGGGGTCTGCTTTTTTGATTGTCGCTTCTTCGGCAAACGCCTTGACGCCGTTTTCGCAGTACTCGCCCAGCGTGGAACGCTTGTCTTCAGGATCAGGCCAGGCGCATCCCGGACAATCGAACCCGTCGACTTTGTTCATGTGGGTCAGCGTTTTCAAACCGCGCGACAAATCCATTTCATTCGAAAGATGACGCACGGCTTCAACGACGGCCTTTACCCCGCCGGCGGTTTTTGGAGGTCGGGTTGTTCTTAAGCCGGTAAACTTTTCGGGAGGTTGCGCGGAAGGCTGACTTGGAAGAGCTTTTAGCTCATCAGATTTGATGTTTTGCGTTGCTTTTGACATGGATTGATTTACCGAATCATCAGCTTATTGTCAAGGCGGAACCGTTAGGATTTAGGTCGTAAAAAGCTTGGTATTCAACGGAAGAAATAACTTTGAAAATCGGAGGGCTTGTTTGTACATTGAACGCTTTATTTGCGAGTATGCGCGCCAGCGCGGACGCCAGTTTGATATACGGAGAAAAAGATGCCGATCAATTTGAAAACAAGCGATATTTTTGTCGACCGCCACATCGGGCCTTCTGAAGATGAGGTTGGCCGCATGCTGCAAGCTCTGAACAGCGAGTTTCTTGATGAGTTCATTGACAGCGTTGTTCCAGCGACTATTCGCACCGCAGCGCCCTTGCGTCTTGATGACGGCGTTTCCGAGGCCGAGCTTCTGCCGCGACTGCGCGATCTGATGAGCCGAAACCAAACGCTGCGTTCATACATCGGCATGGGGTATCATGACACGATTACGCCGCCTGTCATTCAGCGAAATATTTTGGAAAACCCCGGCTGGTACACGCAATACACGCCCTATCAGGCTGAGATCGCACAAGGGCGTCTCGAAGCCTTGCTTAATTTTCAGACGATGGTTTGCGACTTGACCGGCTTTCCGCTTGCCAACGCATCCCTGCTCGACGAAGCGACCGCCGCCGCTGAAGCGATGGCGATGTTTTACGGCGTCAAAAAACGTCCGGGAAACGCAGCCTTTTTTATCTCATCGGACTGTCACTCGCAAACGATCAGCGTGGTCGAGACGCGCGCCGAACCGCTCGGGATTGAAGTCATCGTCGGCGATTTTCGAGAGTTCGATTTTTCAACGCCGGTTTTTGGCGCTCTTTTGCAGTATCCCGCTTCGGACGGCGCGGTCTACGACTATTCAGCTTTTTGCGAAAAAGCGCATGAAAACGGCGCTCTGGTTGCCGTTGCCGCGGATATTTTGAGTTTGGCGCTGCTGACGCCGCCCGGAGAGTTCGGCGCGGACGCTGCTGTTGGAAATACACAGCGTTTTGGCGTGCCCCTGGGCTATGGCGGACCGCATGCCGCATTTTTTGCGACCTCGGAAAAATATAAGCGCTTGATTCCTGGCCGGATCATCGGTCTGTCGCTTGACGTCGGGGGGGAGCCTGCTTTGCGGATGGCCTTGCAAACCCGCGAGCAACATATTAAGCGCGAGCGCGCCACTTCAAATATTTGCACCGCGCAAGTGCTTCTGGCAGTGATGGCAGGCATGTACGCCGTCTACCATGGGCCGAAGGGCGTGCGACGCATCGCCGAGCGCGTGCATGGCGCGACGAAAGTTCTCGCCGCTGCTTTGGATGAGCTTGGACACAAAATTCACCATGATGATTATTTCGACGCTATCCGCGTGACGCCGCACGACGCTTCAGCGGAAGATGTGCTCAAAACCGCGCTTCAGGCGGATGTCAATCTCCGCGATTTTGGCGACGGTTCTCTCGGAATCTCGCTCGATGAAACAGTCGGCGTCGATGACTTGAACGATTTAATCGCAGTTTTTTCGAAGGGGCAAGCCGCATCGGCGAGAGCCGCCGATTTTGCGGCAAATCTGGAAAGCGGCTATGCCGGAAAAATGCAGCGCACATCCGACTACTTGCAACACGAAGTGTTTAACACGCACCATTCCGAAACGTCAATGTTGCGTTACATGCGCTCTTTAGAAGAAAAAGATTTGTCGCTCAACAGCAGCATGATCCCGCTTGGCTCCTGCACGATGAAACTTAATGCGACGACGGAAATGAGCGCGCTGACCTGGCCGGAAGTAGGGAAAATCCACCCGTTCGCGCCGACTGAGCAGACGGCAGGCTATCAGCAGCTTTTTCGCGAGCTCGAGCAGTGGCTCGCAGAGATGACCGGTTTTGACGCCGTTTCACTGCAACCAAACGCAGGCGCGCAGGGAGAATATGCCGGCCTGCTCGTTATCCGCGCTTATCATGAAGCCAACGGCGATGAAAAGCGAAACGTTTGTTTGATTCCATCGTCGGCGCACGGCACCAATCCCGCCAGCGCCGTTATGGCCGGAATGAAAGTCGTCATCGTCAAGTGCGACGAAGGCGGCAACATCGACGTGGAGGATTTGCGCGCCAAAGCTGAAGCGCATCGGGAAGATTTGGCTGCGTTTATGGTGACTTATCCTTCGACGCACGGCGTTTTTGAGGAGAGCATCAAGGAGATTTGCGGCATTATTCACGACAACGGCGGGCAGGTTTACATGGACGGCGCGAATATGAACGCGCAGGTTGGATTGTGCCGCCCGGCGGAGCTGGGAGCCGACGTTTGCCACTTGAATTTGCACAAAACTTACGCGATTCCTCACGGCGGCGGCGGGCCGGGCATGGGGCCGATTGGCGTGGTTGCGCATCTAAAGCCGCATCTTCCAGCGCACCCAATCATCCAAACCGGAGGCGACGGAAGCGTGGATGCGATTTCCGCCGCGCCCTGGGGCAGCGCCAGCATTTTGACCATTTCCTGGGCGTATATTGCGCTTTTGGGCAAGCACGGGCTGACGCAGTCGACGAAAGTCGCCATTCTCAACGCCAACTACATGGCGGAAAAACTCAAGGCGCATTATCCGATTCTTTACACAGGGCAAAACAGCCGTGTTGCGCATGAGTTCATTCTCGATTTTCGCCAATTTAAAACAAGCGCAGGCGTTGAAGTAGAAGATGTGGCGAAGCGCTTAATGGATTACGGCTTTCACGCACCAACTGTCTCGTTCCCGGTTCCCGGTACACTGATGATTGAGCCGACGGAAAGCGAAAATCTTGAAGAATTGGACCGGTTTTGTGAGGCGCTCATCGGCATACGCAGAGAAATCGCGGAAATCGAGAACGGGGAGGCGGATCGAGCGGACAATGTTCTGAAGAATGCGCCGCACACTGCGGCCACGGTTATTGCTGACGACTGGGCGCACGCCTATCATCGCGAAAAAGCCGCTTACCCGGCGGCGTGGGTTCGAACGCGAAAGTTTTGGCCGTCGGTTTCAAGGATAAATAACGCCTACGGCGATCGCAATTTGATTTGCTCCTGCCCGCCGACAGACGCCTATGAAAGCAACGATTAACCAGATTGGGAAAGTTGTTCTTGAATTGAATAGGCGGCAACCCCAAAAGCTACGCCGACGTTGAGCGAAATCTTTTGGCCGTGCATTGGAATGTGCGCAACTACATCTACGGCTGCGAGGACGTTTTGAGATAGGCCGTAATATTCGTTGCCCAGAATAAGCGCCAGCGGCCGACGAAGCTGGATTCTTTGCAGCAAAACACTCGATTCAGTTTTCTCGAGAGCAACGATGAGATAACCGTCGTCTCGCAACCCGGAGATGGCGTCTAAAATATTTTTTTCATACTTCCAGGGGACAAATTCTTCCGCGCCAAGCGCCGCTTTGCGAATTTCGTTTCTCGGCGGTTGGCCCGTAATCCCGCATAAAATCAAAACGTCGAAACCCGCTCCGTCCGCTGTCCGAAAAATCGAGCCGACGTTGTGCAAGCTGCGAATGTTATCGAGGACGGCGATAAGGCCGGGCGTTTTTTTGTCCAAGCTTCGGTTCATTTTTGTTTTTGTTTGCGTGAATCAATGATGGTTTTCGCATGCTCAAAATCTTCTGGAGCGTTCATGTTAAAGAGCGCGTTTTCGTCAAATTCGTTTGACAAATCATGCCAATTCAAGGTTCTGGCGTCCAATCGGTTCGCAAGGTTTTGCGCACTATAGTCTTGAACATCAATCGCTTCTTTGACTTTTACAATCGCCTTTTTCGAGTAAACCGCGCAGATGGGCTCGATTCTTTGTGAAGTCTTAAATGCTAGCATCTCTTCCTCGCCAACGTCTTCGGTGAGAATCTGTAGAGATTTTTTTCCCAAGAAGGGCAGGTCGCAGGCCAAAACCAAACATTTTGAATGTTGTGCGTGAGAGAGTGCTGTAAAAATGCCGGCCAGCGGCCCAATGCTTTTGATGGAGTCTGGGTAGAGCGGTGTATTGAGAAAAACGAACTTGTCTGGAGAATTGGTGATGACGAAGCAATCGGCGGAAAAATGTCGCGCCGTTTGGAGCGTGTGCTCAATGATTGTCAGGCCGTCAATCGTCAGCAACGCTTTGTTGCTTCCCATCCGCGACGATTTGCCGCCAGCCAAAACTGCAATGCTGATTTTTTCTTTTCGCGTTTTCATGTGGCGCTTTGATTTGGTTTCGTTAGACCTTATGTTCAGTTAAGCTTTTGATTTTGTTGTACTTGATTATTTTGGGC